>NZ_BAABHO010000008.1:0-149993 GCF_039542135.1 Actinomycetospora chlora | reverse complement strand
CCTCGGGGTCCCGCGCGGCGCCGCGGTCGGGTCGGTCGTCGACGCGGCCGCGGCGCGGACGGGGTGGGCGACCGCGGCCGTCGGCACCCTGCTGGCCGGCCCGCCGCCACCGGACGACGCGGCGCTGGTCGCGCTCGCCGGCGACCTGGACCGCCTGCGCGAGGCCGTGCGGGGGTCGTGATCGGATGGGCGCCGTGACGGACACCGCGGTCGGGGCCGACGAGGCGCGCGAGGCCCTCCTGGCGCTGCGCCGCGAGGTGGCCAAGGCCGTCGTCGGGCACGACTCCGCGGTGACGGGGCTGGTCATCGCCCTGCTGTGCCGGCGTCACGTCCTGCTCGAGGGCGTGCCGGGCGTCGCCAAGACGCTGCTGGTGCGGTCGGTCGCGGCGGCGCTGTCGCTGGAGGAGCGGCGGGTGCAGTTCACCCCCGACCTCATGCCCGGCGACGTCACCGGCTCGCTGGTCTACGACGCCCGCAGCGCCGAGTTCTCGTTCCGTCCCGGGCCGGTGTTCACCAACCTCCTGCTCGCCGACGAGATCAACCGCACGCCGCCCAAGACGCAGGCCTCGCTGCTGGAGGCGATGGAGGAGTACCAGGTCTCGGTGGACGGCGTGCCGCGCCCGCTGCCCGACCCTTTCGTCGTCGCCGCCACGCAGAACCCCGTCGAGTACGAGGGCACCTACCCGCTGCCCGAGGCCCAGCTCGACCGCTTCCTGCTCAAGCTCGTGCTGCCCCTGCCCCCGCGCGACGACGAGATCCGCATGCTGTCGCGCCACGCCGAGGGCTTCGACCCCCGCGACCTCGCCGGCGCCGGTGTCCGGGCCGTCGCCGGGGCGGAGCACCTGCGCGCCGGGCGGGCCGCGGTCGGGCGGGTCACGGCGCGGCCCGAGGTGCTCGCCTACGTCGTCGACCTGTGCCGTGCGACGCGCTCGTCGCCGTCGCTGCGCCTGGGGGTGTCCCCGCGCGGGGCGACCGCGCTGCTGCTCGCCGCCCGCAGCTGGGCCTGGCTCTCGGGCCGGGAGTACGTCACGCCCGACGACGTGCAGGCCCTCGCCCTGCCCGTCCTGCGCCACCGGGTCGCGGTGCGCGCCGAGGCCGAGATCGAGGGCGTGACGGCGGACGGCGTCGTGTCCGGGGTGCTCGGGGCCGTCCCCGTGCCCCGCTGAGCATGGCCGTCACCGGGCGGTTCGCGCTGCTGGTCGCGCTCGGCGCGCTGGTCGTCGGGCTGCTGTGGCCGTCGGGTACCGGGGTGCTGGTGGTGTCCGGCGTGCTGGTGCTGCTGGCGGTGGCCGACGCGCTGGCCGCGATCCGGGTCCGCTCGCTGCGGTTCGAACGCGAGCAGGACCCCACCACGACACTGCGGCTCGGGACGTCGCTGGAGGTCGGGCTGCGGGTGGCCGACCCGGGCCGGCGGCGCGCGGTGCTCGTCCTGCGCGACGCGTGGGAGCCGTCGGCCGGCGCGACCCCGTCGCGGCACCGCCTGGTGGTGCCGGCGGGGGAGCGGCGCCGGGTCACGACGACGCTGACCCCCACCCGTCGCGGTGACCGCGACGCGGTGGGGGTGACGGTGCGCTCGCTCGGGCCGCTGGGGCTCGCCGCGCGCCAAGGGCGCCGCGACGTGCCCCTGCGCGTGCGGGTGCTGCCGGCGTTCGGATCGCGGCGCCACCTGCCGTCGCGGCTGGCCCGGCTGCGCGAGCTCGACGGGCGGCGGGCGGTGCAGGTCCGCGGGGCGGGCACCGAGTTCGACTCGCTGCGCGAGTACGTGGCCGGCGACGACGTCCGCTCGATCGACTGGCGGGCCTCGGCGCGGTCGAGCGAGCTCGTCGTGCGCACGTGGCGCCCGGAGCGCGACCGCCACGTCCTCGTCGTCGTCGACACCGGGCGCAGCGCCGCGGGCCGGGTGGGCGACGCGCCGCGGCTCGACGCGGCCCTCGACACCGCGCTGCTGCTCGCCGCCCTCGCCTCCCGCGGCGGCGACCGGGTCGACCTGCTGGCCCTCGACCGCGAGGTGCGGGCCTCGGTGCTCGGGGCGACGGCGGGCGACCTCCTGCCGTCGCTGGTGACGGCGATGGCCCCGCTCGAGCCGCGGCTGGTCGAGACCGACATGCGCCTGCTGGCCTCGTCGGTGCTCGCCCGGGCCGGGCGGCGCAGCCTCGTCGTGCTGGTCACCGGGCTCGACGAGGCCGCCATCGGCGAGGGCCTCGAGCCCGTCCTCGGCTCGCTGCTGCGCCGCCACACCGTGCTGCTCGCCGCCGTCGCCGACCCCGGCCTGGCGACGATGGCCGCCGGGCGCGGGGACGCCGAGGCCGTCTACACGGCCGCGGCCGCCGGCACCGCTCGGGCGTCGCGACGTCGGGTCGCCGAGCGTCTGGCCCGCCGCGGCGTCGAGGTCGTCGACGCCGCGCCCGACGACCTGCCCCCGGCCGTGGCCGACCGCTACCTCGCGCTCAAGGCCGCCGGGCGTCTCTAGCTAGACGTGGGGAAAGTCCTCGCCCGTGTAGGGCGTGGGCTCGACCATGACGAGCCAGTTGCCCGAGCTGTCGCGGAACACCGCCTCGACGCCGTAGGGCCGCTCGGCGGGCTCCTGGACGAACTCCACGCCCCGCTCCACCAGCCGCCGGTGCTCGGCGCGGCAGTCGTCGGTGGCGATCCCGAACCCGCCCATCGACCCGGCGGCGAGGGCGCGGCGGACGGCGCCGGCCATCTCCTCGTTCAGCGGCGGCCCCGGGAGCATCAGCGTCACCTGCAGCTCGGGGTGGTCGGGCTGGTGCACCGTGACCCAGCGGAAACCCTCGCCGAGGGTGACATCGGTGCCCTCCGCGAACCCGAGCACGTCGCAGTAGAACTTCTTCGCCTCGTCCTGGTCGGTGACGTACAGGGTGACGAGGGAGACTCCCGTGATCATGGGGAGGATTGTCCCGGGCCGAGGCCCTGGCGCGGCTTCTCCGCGATTGCTCGGTCCCGGTCGGACAAGCCGTGCATCAGCACGAAGCAGCCGGGGATCCGCGGCGCACCGGCCGCCGACCACCGTGCCTGGTAGGCCGACGGGCTCGTCCCGACCAGGCGGCGGAACCGTGCCGAGAACGACCCGAGGGACTCGTACCCGACGAGCCGGCACACCTCGGTGACGGTGAGGTCGGTGGCGCGCAGGAGGTCCTGGGCCCGCTCGACACGCCGCTCGGTCAGGTAGGCGTGCGGGGTGCGGCCGTAGGTGCGGGCGAAGCAGCGCAGGAAGTGGTACTTCGACAGGCCCGCCGTCGCGGCCAGGGCGTCGAGGTCGAGGGGCTGCGCGTAGTGCCGGTCGATCCGGTCGCGGGCCCGGCGCAGCCCCACGAGCAGGTCCTCGGGGACGGGCGGCACGTCAGCCCGCGCTCGGCAGGGCCGCCCCGCGGCGGTCGTCGGCCAGGTCGGCCAGCGCGGGGGCCGTCGGCCCGTGCCGCCGCACGAGCACCACGCCCCACAGCACGTAGGCGGCGAACGCGGCCTCGGCGAGCACGCCGATCCCGACGCGGGCCCACGTCGGCAGCCCGGACGGCGTCACGAACGCCTCGATCACGCCGGACACCAGCAGCAGCACCGCCACGCCCAGGGCCATGCCGACCGTGGTGCGGCCCTGCCGGGCCAGGGACTCCGACCGCGTCAGCGGCCCCGGCGCGATCCACGACCAGCCCAGCCGCAGCCCGGCGCCCGCGGCGACGAAAAGCGCCGTGAGCTCGAGCAGGCCGTGCGGGGTGATCAGGCCGAAGAACAGGTCCGCGCGCCCGTTCGCGGCGAGGATGCCCCCGGAGATCCCGACGTTGACGACGTTCTGCAGCAGCACCCACAGCACCGGCACCACCAGCACCCCGGTGACCAGGCAGACCGCGGCGAGCCAGGCGTTGTTGGTCCACACCCGGGCGGCGAACGACGACGCCGGCGCCGAGCTGTAGTACTGCTCGAACTCCTGCTCGACCAGCCGGCGCGTCTCCTCCGGCGGCAGCAGGGCGGCCTGGACGTCGGGGGAGCGGGCGACCCACGTCCCCACCACGACCATGACGACGGTGCTGACGGCGAGCGTCGTGAGCCACCACCGCCACGACGCGGCGAGGGCGACGGCGAAGCCGACCGTCGCGAAGCGGGTGAGGTCGCGCCAGGACGACGTGGTCGACCCGGTGATCGCCGTGCGGGCGCGCGCGACGAGCGTCGAGAGCCGCGCGACGAGGGCCGGGTCGGGCGAGGTGGAGCGCACCAGCGACAGGTGGGTGGCCGTCCGCTCGTAGAGGGCGACGACCTCGTCGACCTCCGCGCCGGTCCAGCGCCGCCGGTCGAGCAGGTCGGCGAGCCGCTCCCACTCGCCGCGGTGCGCGGCCACGTACGCGTCGACGTCCACGGCGGCCGATCCTCCCACCGGCGGTGCGGGGTCGCTGGCATGCTGGCCGCGTGGACCGCGTGGTGATCGGGGAGGCGGTCGAGCTCGAGGTGCGCACCGCGCGGCTGCCCAGCCGCGCGCTCGCGCTGGGCCTCGACGTCGTGGTCATGGTCGTGCTGCTGGTCCTCCTGCTGCTCCTGACCTCGCTGATCGGCTCCGAGGTCGACGACGCGCTCGCCGCCGCCGTCGGGATCGGGGTGGTGGTCGGCGTGTTCGTCGGCTACCCGCTGCTCTGGGAGACGCTGACGCGCGGCCGCTCGCCGGGGAAGTACGCGATGGGCCTGCGGGTGGTGCGCACCGACGGCGGGCCGATCGTCTTCCGGCACGCCCTGGCCCGCGCCCTGGCCGGGTTCATCGTCGACTTCGGGCTCCTCTCGGGGTTCACCGGCATCGTCGCGATCGTCGTGTCCGCGAGCACCGCCCGCGGCCAGCGCGTCGGCGACCTGCTCGCCGGCACGCTCGTGGTCCGCGTGCGGCTGCCGCGCACCGGCCTCGACGCCCTGCCGCCCGCCGACCCCGCCCTCGCCGCGTGGGCCACGGGCTGCCAGCTCTCCCGCCTGCCCGACGACCTCGCGCTCACCGCCCGCCAGTTCCTCGTCCGGGCTCCGCAGCTGGCCCCGTCGGTGCGGGCGTCGCTGGCCGAGCGGATCGCCGCCGACGTCGCCGGCCGCGTCGCCCCGCCCCCGCCGTGGGGCGTGCCGGCCGAGGCCTACCTGCTCGCCGTGCTCGGCGAGCGCCGCCGGCGCGAGACCGCCCGGCTCGGCGGCCCACCACCGGCGTGGACGCCCCCGCCCCCGGGCCCACCGCCGCCGGCCCCACCTCCTCCGCCCCGGACCCCGGCTCCGCCACCGGCGCCGGCCACCCCGGCACCCTCGACGGGCGGCTTCGCGCCACCGGGGTGAGGAGCGAGGGACTCCTCCGCTCCGGCCGGCGGAACCAGGGCGTCCCTCGCTCCCGTGTCACCACCCCCCGCGCGAGCGCGGTGGGGCGCCTTGCCACGATCGGACCGTGTCCACCGACCCCACGGCCCCGCCGGCGAGCGCCGAGGAGACCGCCCCGCGCCGCCCCGGGATCGTCGTGGCCGCCCCGGTGCTGGGCGCGATGGCCCTGGTCAGCGCCTGGACGGGCTGGAGCGGGCTGGCGCTCGGGCTCGTCGCGATCGTGGTCGCCCTCGCCGCGCTGGCCCGGCTGCGCGGCCACCGCGACCTCCCCGGCCACCCGCGGCGCGGACCGGTCGCCGGCCTCGCTCTGGGCGTCGTCGCGGTCGGGATCGCCGTTGCCGTCGAGTGGAGCACGCTCGCCGGCGCGGTGACGTACCTCGAGACCGGCAGCGTCCGCACCCTCGACGAGTGCATGCGCCAGGCGCAGAACGAGAAGGAACAGCACGTCTGCAAGTCCCAGCACCTCGACGAGTACCGCGCCCGCTACCCGACCGAGATCGACCCGTGAGGCGCACCGCGCCAGCGGTCGCCCTCGCGGTCCTGCTGGGGCTGCCCGCCGCGGTGACGGCGGTGCTCCTGCGCGGACCCGCCGGCTACGCCGAACTGGGCCTCGCCGACCCGGGCGCGGCGCTGCGGGTGATGGTGCCGGTGCTGCGGACGGTCGTCGACCTCGCCGGCGCCGCGACCGTCGGCGGGCTGCTCGTCGCGCTGGTCGTCGCGACGCCCCCGGCCGGGGACGACGCCTTCAGCCCGACCGGGCGGCGGGCGCTGGGGCTCGCGCGGTGGTCGGCCTGGGTGGGGGCCGGCGCGGCGGCTCTGTCGGTACCCGCGGTCCTGGCCGAGACGCTCGGCGGCCGCCTGCGGCTCGGTCCCGACCTCGTGACGGTCATGCTCGCGCGCGGCGAGCCGGTGAGCTGGCTGCTGGCCGCCGTCCTCGGCGTGGCGGCGGCGGTGGCGGCCGGCGAGGTCCGCCGCTGGACCGGGGGCGCCGCCGTCCTCGGTCTCGCCGTCGCGGGGCTGCTCGCCCCCGTCGCCACCGGTCACGCCGCCGACGGGCTGGGCCACGACCTCTTCCTGCCCGCCCTCGCCGCCCACGTCGTGGCCGCGGCGGCGTGGCTGGGGACGCTCGGCGTGCTGGCGCTCGTGGGTGGTGATGCCCGAGCGTGGTGGCGCGCCGCCCGGATCGGCACGGCCGCGGGCATCGTCACGGTCGTCTCCGGCGCCGTCGCCGCCGGGGTGGCGCTGACGGCCCCCGGCGGCGAGGGGGTCGGGCCCGACTACACCGTCCTCGTCCTGCTCACCGCCGCGCTCGCGGTTGTGGCGGGCGGGGTGCTCCTGCGGCGGCGCACCGGGCGCGTGGCGTGGCCGGTCGAGCTCGGGGTGCTCGCGGTGGTCGTCGGGCTGTCGGCGGTCGCGTCGCGCGCGGTCCCGCCGGTGCAGGCGCCGGGCGCGGCCAGTGCGCCGGCGGCGATCCTGGGCTACGGCCTCGCCGCGGCCCCCGACCCGTGGGTGCTGGCGACGTCGTGGCGCCCCGAGCTGACCTCGCTGACCCTGGCGCTCGTGCTCGCCGCGCTCTACGCGGGTGGCCTGCGGCGGCTCGCGCGGGAGGGCGCGCGCTGGCCGGTCGGGCGCTCGGTGGCGTGGTTCGCCGGGTGCGCGCTGCTGGTCGTCGCCACCTCGTCGGGGCTCGGGCGCTACGGCCCGGCCGTGCTGAGCATCCACGTCGCCGGCCACATGCTCGTCGCCACCGCCGTGCCGCTGCTGTGGTCGCTGGGGGCGCCCGTGGTGCTGGCCCGGCGGACGCTGCGCGAGGCGCCGCCCGGTGGTCGGGAGGGTCCGGCGGAGTGGCTGGAGCACGTGCTGGCCGCGCCGACCCTGCGGGTCGCCGTGAACCCGGTCGTCGCGCTCGTGCTCGTCGTCGGCTCGCCGGCGCTGCTCTACCTCACCCCGGTGTTCTCGCTGACCCAGCCGCTGGGCTGGCTGCAGCCGCTGATGACGCTGTGGTTCCTGCTGGTCGGGGTGCTCTTCCTCGGTCCGCTGGTGGCCGGGCCCCCGAACGGGCCGGGACTGCCGCCGCTGGCCCGGCTGACGTTCCTGCTGGCGTCGATGCCGCTGCACGCCCTCGTCGGGCTGGACATGCTCGCCGCCGACCACCCCATCTCGCGCACGCCCGTGCTGCCCGCGGACGGCGGGAGCGGGCAGGTGTTCGTCGACGACTTCTTCGTGCGCCTGCGCCTGCCCTGGGCGCCCGACCTGCTCGCCGACCAGCACGTGGCCGGCGTCCTGGCCTGGCTGCTGGGCGACCTCCCGCTGCTGGCGGCGGTACTGGTGGTGCTCGTCGGGTGGTCGCGGCAGGCCCGCACCGAGGACGCCGACCGCCGCGCCGACCTGCTCGCCGGGCTGGGATCCCGCTGATCCGTCTCACGATGTGGGACAGATTTCCTGCGGACTGGGCGGCGATGGCGTAGACAGACCCCGTGCGCTCCCGTCGACGCTGGGCCGTCCTCGCCGTGGGTGTCGCGGCGCAGACCGCGGCGAGCGCGGTCGTGTACGGCGTGCCCTTCCTCGTGCCGAGCCTGCGCGACGAGCGCGGGCTCTCCCTGGCCGCGGTGGGGATCGTCGTCGCCGCGCCGACCCTCGGGCTGCTCGTCGCGCTGATCGCGTGGGGCGCGGTGGTCGACCGGGTCGGTGAGCGCGTGCCGATGGCCCTCGGGCTGGGGGTGTGCGGCGTGCTCACCACCGGGCTCGCGCTGCTCGCGCCGCGGTCGCTCGCGGTGGCCGTCGTCCTCCTCGTGCTCGCCGGCATCGGCGCCGCCTCGGTGAACGCCGCCAGCGGCCGCCTGATCATGGGCTGGTTCGGCGTCGAGGAGCGCGGCGTCGCGATGGGGATCCGCCAGACCGCGCAGCCGCTGGGCGTGGCCGTCGCCGGGCTGGTGCTGCCGACGCTGGCCCAGCGGGAGGGCTCGTTCGTCGCCCTGGGCTGGCCGGCGCTCGCGTGCGCGGTGTGCGCGGTGCTGGTGCTGCTCGTGGCCGCCGATCCGCCGCGCCCGTCGCGCGCCCCCGGCGAGGCGCCGCCCGCCTCGCCCTACCGCAGCGCCGTCCTGCCCCGCGTGCACGCGGCGAGCGCGCTGCTCGTCCTGCCGCAGTTCGCGATCTCGGCGTTCTCGCTGGAGTACCTGGTGCGCGAGCAGGGCTGGTCGCCGGGAACCGCGGGGATCTTCGTGGCCGCCGCGCAGATCGCCGGGGCGGCCGGGCGGATCGGCAGCGGCTGGTGGTCCGACCGCGTGGGGTCCCGCCTGCGCCCGATGCGGCTGCTCGCGGGGGCCAGCGCCGCGGTGCTGCTCGTGTTCTCGCTGGGCGACCTCACGGTCGGGCTGATCGCGGTGGCGGCCATCGCGGCCGGGTCGGTCATCACCGTCGCCGACAACGGCCTGGCCTTCACCGCCACCGCCGAGATCGCCGGCAGCGCCTGGTCGGGTCGTGCCCTCGGCGTGCAGAACACCACGCAGAACCTCGTCGCCACCGCCGCGCCGCCCGTGCTCGGGGCCCTGATCGGCGCGTCGAGCTACGCGCTGGGCTTCGCCGTCGCCGCGATCGCCCCGCTGGCGGCCATCGCCGTCACGCCGGTGCGCGACGAGCCGGTGCCCGGGCGGGTGGCCGCCCGGGAGCGCTCGTGACCCGCTGGCGCGTCCGCCGCGCCGTCGACGCCGACGCCGAGCGGATCGGCGAGATCACCGTCGCGGGCTGGCGGAACGCCTACCGCGGCATCGTGCCCGACGACCGGCTCGACGCCCTCGACGCCGCCGAGGTGGCCGCCCGCCGCCGCGACGCGATCGCCGCCCCGGAGCCGATGGGGGTCTTCGTCGCGGAGGACGACACCGGGGTGGCGGGCTACGTCATCGTCGGCCCGCCCTTCTCCGACGAGCTCACCGGCGACGGCCCGGGCCCCACCGGCCTGCTCATGACGCTCTACCTCGACCCGCCGGTCATCGGCACCGGCGCCGGGGGCCTGCTGCACGACGCCGGCGTCGCGCACCTGCGGGCGGCGGGCTTCCGCCGCGCCGAGCTGTGGGTCTACACCGCCAACACCGACGCCCAGGCGTTCTACGCCCACCGTGGCTGGCGCGTCGACGGCGAGCCCTACCAGGGCCCGGAGTGGTCGGCGCCGGCAACGCGGTGGGCGCTGGACCTCTAGACCCGTCAGGCTCCGTCAGACCAGGAACCGGAACGCCGGCGACCCCGGCTCCAGCGCCTCGATCTGCAGCGGCGAGCGGGCCATGCGCTCGAGCAGGGGCTCGAGGTCGCCGCGCGCCCCGATCTCGACGCCGACGAGCGCCGGGCCCGACTCCCGGTTGTCCTTCTTGACGTACTCGAAGCGCGTGACGTCGTCGTCCGGCCCGAGCACCTCGTCGAGGAAGCGGCGCAGCGCGCCGGGCTCCTGGGGGAACTCGACGAGGAAGTAGTGCTTGAGGCCCTGGAAGCGCAGCGAGCGCTCGATGACCTCGGCGTAGCGCGAGACGTCGTTGTTGCCGCCGGAGAGGACGACCACCACGGTCTCGCCGGGCACGAGGTCCAGCCCCGGCCCGTCGGGACGGATCGCGGCGCCGGCCAGGGCGCCCGCGGGCTCGGCGATGATCCCGTCGCTCTGGTAGAGCGCGAGCATCTCGGTGCAGACCAGGCCCTCGTCGACCGCCACCAGCTCGGCCCCCGAGCGGCGGATCATCGGGTAGGTCACCGCGCCGGCCCTGCGCACCGCGGCGCCGTCGACGAAGCGGTCGAAGCCGTGCTCGTCGAGCATCACCGGGCTGCCCGCGTGCAGCGCGGCGGCCACGTTGCGGGCCCCGGCCGGCTCGACGCCGATGACCCGCGTGCGCGGGTGGGTGGCCTGCAGCCAGGTCGCGGTGCCGGCGAGCAGCCCGCCGCCGCCGACGGGGACGACGATGGTGTCGGGCGCCTCGCCCAGCTGCTCGACGATCTCGGCGACGACCGTGGCCTGGCCGGCGACGGTGCGCGTGTCGTCGAACGCGGGGACCAGCGTCGCGCCGGTCTCCTCCGACCACCGCGTCGCCGCCGCGGACGCCTCGTCGTAGGTGTCGCCGGCGACCACCAGGTCGATCATCTCGCCGCCGAGGGCGATGATGCGCTCGCGCTTCTGGCGCGGCGTCGTCGACGGGATGACGACGCGGCCGGCCACCCGGTGCGCGGCGCAGGCGAACGCGAAGCCCTGGGCGTGGTTGCCGGCGCTGGCGCAGACGACGCCGGCCGCGCGGGCCTCCTCGTCGAGCTGGCTGATGAGGTTGTAGGCGCCGCGCAGCTTGTACGAGCGACCCACCTGCAGGTCCTCGCGCTTGAACCAGACCTGGGTGCCGGTGGCGCCGGAGAGCCGCGGGTTGCGCTGCAGCGGGGTCCGCTCGGCAATACCGGTCAGACGCTCCGACGCCTCGAGGACCTGCTTCTCGAACGCCGTACCGTCGCCGCGCGCCATGGGTGTCCCGCTCCTCGCTCACCAGGGGTTGATCCCTCGATGGTAGGTCGACCCCCGCGTCCACCCCGGGGTGACCCCGAGGAGATCCGGGGTCGGGTACGTCCCGACGCTGACGACGCGGCGCCCCGGCGCCCCTAGCGTTCCCGGGGTGGACCGGATCCGGTGGCCGCGCCGCGGCGACGTGCTGCTCGCCGCGGTGGTCGCCGCCGGCTGCCTGGCAGGGACGGCGGTCACCGCGACGCCCGCGGACCGCCCGTGGTGGCCCGGCGGCGCGGCCCTCGTCGTGGCCGGTGCGACCGCGCTGGCCTGGCGCCACCGCGCGCCCGTCGCCGTGCTCGCCCTGGTGCTCGCGGCCGTCGCGCCCTACTACTGGCTCGGCTACCCCGACGGTCCGGCGTCGCTGATGGTCGCCCTCGCGATGTACACCGTGGCGACCCGGCTCTCCTGGCCCGCGTCCGTCGGCGCGGGCCTCGTCCTGTTCGGCGTGTGGGTCGGCCTGGAGGCGGCGATCACGGCCCGCGAGGGCGTCACGGGCCCGGCCGACCGCGACCACCTCATGTGGATCGTCGTCACCGTGGCCGTCGGGGTGGCGGTCGGCGGGGTGCGCCGCGCCCAGGCGGCCGCGGCGGAGCGGGCGCAGGAGGCGGCCCGGCGCCGCCGCGAGGAGGAGCGGGTGCGCCTGGCCCGCGAGGTGCACGACGTCGTCTCGCACAGCCTGGCGATGATCTCGGTGCAGGCCGGGGTGGGCGCCCACGTCGCCGACCGGCGCCCGGAGCAGGCCGTCGCCGCCCTGCTCGAGATCAAGGAGGCCAGCCGTGCCGCGCTGGCCGAGCTGCGCACCACCCTCGCGGTGCTGCGCGAGGCCGAGCCCCCGGAGGCGAACGGCCTGCACCGCCTCGACGAGGTCACCCGGGTCGCCGGTCTCGCGGGCGTCGACGTGGAGGTGCGGGGGAGCGCGGGACGCCTCGACCCGGCCGTCGACGACGCCGCCTTCCGCATCGTGCGCGAGGCCGTCACCAACACCGTGCGGCACGCGCGCGGGGCCCGGCGCGTCACCGTCGACGTCACCCGCGACGACGGGCAGGTCCGGCTGCGCGTCGCCGACGACGGCGGGCCGGCCGCGCCGCCCCGACCGGGCCACGGCCTGCGGGGGCTGGCGGAGCACGCCGCCGCGGTCGGCGGGCGGTCGTCGGTGACATCGGGACCGGAGGGGTTCGTCGTCGAGGCCGCCCTGCCGGCGGCGAGCCGATGAGCAGCGTCCGCACCAGGGTGGTGCTGGCCGACGACCAGCAGCTCATCCGCGCCGGCCTGCGCGTCCTGCTCGAGACCGAGGACGGCTTCGCGGTGGTGGGCGAGGCCGCCGACGGCGCGGCCGCCGTCGCCGCCGTCCGGGAGGCGCGCCCCGACGTCGTCGTCATGGACGTGCGCATGCCCGGCGTCGACGGGCTCGCGGCGCTGGAGACGATCGTCGCCGACCCGTCGCTGTCGGGGACGGCGGTCCTCGTGCTGACCACGTTCGACCTCGACGAGTACGTCTACCGCGCCCTGCGCGCCGGGGCGGCCGGGTTCCTGCTCAAGGACGCCGAGCCGGGCGAGCTCGTGCGGGCGATCGCGCTGGTCGCCCGCGGCGAGGCGCTGCTCGCGCCGGCGGTGACCAGGCGGCTGATCGCCGAGTTCGCCGGGCGGCCCCAGCCGCTCGTGGCCGCGACCCGGCTCGACGTGCTCACCCCGCGCGAGCGGGAGGTCCTCACGCTGGTCGGCGCCGGGCTGACCAACGACGAGATCGCCGCCCGGCTGGTGATCAGCCCGGCCACCGCCCGCACCCACGTCGGGCGCCTGCTGACCAAGCTCGACGCCCGCGACCGCGTCCAGCTCGTCGTCATCGCCTACGAGACGGCCCTGGTGACGCCCCGGGGGTGCGTCAGCGCCCGGGCGTAGGCCGGGGACACGTCGCCGGGCCGACGACCGTGACGCCCCCTCGCGGCGACGCTCGCCGCCGTGTCCCCGCTCTCCCGGCGCCGCTTCCTCGGCGCGACGCTCGCCGCCGGCGCCGCCACCGGCCTGCTCGCCGCGGGCTGCTCGCTCGACGCGCCGCTGGTGCGGTCGCCCGCCCCGGCGCGCCCGCTCGCGATCCCGCCGCTCGCCCCCTCGACCCGCGACGCCGCGGGCCGGCGCGTGGTCGAGCTCGTCGCCGCGCCGGGCGTCGCGGCGTTCCTCCCGGGCGTCGCCACCCCGACCTGGGGCTACGGCGGCCTGCCGTTCGGCGGCCCGACGCTGCGGGCGCGGCGGGGCGAGGACGTCGTCCTGCGGGTGACCAACCGCCTCCCCGAGACCACGACCACCCACTGGCACGGCGCGACGCTGCCCGCCCGCTGCGACGGCGGCCCGCACCAGCCGATCGCCCCGGGCGCGACGTGGGATGCGGCGTGGCGGATCGACCAGCCGGCGGCGACGCTCTGGTACCACCCGCACCCGCACGGGGCGACCGAGCGCCACGTCCACCGCGGGCTCGCCGGGCTCTTCCTCGTCGACGACGACGTGCCCGTCGCCCTGCCCGACCGCTACGGCGTCGACGACGTCCCGCTCGTCCTCACCGACCGCAGCTTCACGCCGGACGGGCGCTTCGACGAGGCGCACCGCAACGCCGTCGGGCTGCTCGGGGACACGGTGCTGGTCAACGGCACCGTCGCGCCCTGGTTCACCGCGACGACCACGCGCGTGCGCCTGCGGGTGCTCAACGCCTCGCCGGCGCGCAGCTACCGGCTCGCCGTCGACGACGGCGCGCCCGTCGCCCTCGTCGGCACCGACGGCGGCCTGCTGCCGGCCCCGCGCACCGTCACCGACGTGGTGCTGACGCCGGGGGAGCGGGCCGAGGTCGTCGTGGACGTGACCCCGGGCCGGCCGCGGCGGCTGCGCTCGCTGCCCCACGACCTCGGCGCCGTCAACGGCGTCGCCCGGGCCGCCGGCGGCGACGACGCGTTCGACCTGCTCGAGCTGCGCCCGGCCGCCCGCCTGGATCCCTCGCCGCCCGTGCCCGCCGTCCTGTCGCGGGAGGTCCCGCTCGACGAGCGCGCCGTGTCCCGCACCCGCGGGTTCGTCCTCCGCGGGGACCGGATCAACGGCCGGGCGATGGACCTGACCCGCGTCGACGAGGTCGTCCCCGCCGCGGCGCTCGAGCTCTGGGAGATCACCAACCGGCACACGCTGCCGCACAACCTGCACGTCCACGACGCCCGGATGCAGGTGCTCGGGCCCGGTCCGCGCGCGTGGAAGGACACGGTCGCCGTCGCCCCGGGGACCACCGTGCGGACGCTCGTGCGGGTCGGGCCGTACACCGACCCCGCGCGTCCCTACATGATCCACTGCCACCTGCTGCGCCACGAGGACGCCGGGATGATGCTGCAGTACCTCGTCGTCGGGCCCGGCCAGGCACCGGCGACGGTGCTCGGGGGACACGACCATGGGTAGGCGGCTGGCGGTCGGCGCCTTCCGCGCGGTCGCGGTGCTGCACGCGGTCCTCGCCGTCGTCCAGCCGATCGCGGCCGGCGCGGTGCTCCAGGCGTCGGTCGCCGGGCTCGAGGTGCACCGCGCCGTCGGCAGCGCGGTGGGGCTGGTCGGGATGGTCCTGGTGCCGCTCGCGGTCCTCGCCTGGCGGCCCGGGCGGCTGCCGGCGT
Source organism: Actinomycetospora chlora (assembly GCF_039542135.1). Classification (NCBI taxonomy): domain Bacteria; kingdom Bacillati; phylum Actinomycetota; class Actinomycetes; order Pseudonocardiales; family Pseudonocardiaceae; genus Actinomycetospora; species Actinomycetospora chlora. The sequence goes on along the minus strand of NZ_BAABHO010000008.1, from coordinate 135,485 downwards.
GGCCGATCGCCGTGGCGGTGGGCCTCGTCGTCGCCGAGGTCGCCCAGATCGCCCTGGGGTACACCGGCCTCCTCGCGGTCCACGTGCCCCTGGGCGTGGCGATCGTCGCCGCGTCCGTCGCCCTCGCGTGGTGGGCCCTGCGCGTCCGGACGGTGATCGCTCCGGCTGCTCCGGCGGGGCGCTGACACCGACCCGGAGGAGCAGTCGCGGGGATCATGCGGCCACGGCCGCCTTGATCAGGGCGAGCACCGCGTCGGCGTCGGTCTCCAGCGTGTGCCAGTCCACTCGCAGCACGGTCCACCCCGCGAGGACGAGGACGTTCTGGCGCGCGTGGTCGCGGCGGAACGCCGGCAGGTCGCGGTGGTAGGCCCACCCGTCGATCTCGACGAGGACGCGCGATGCCGGAAAGGCGAGGTCGAGCACCGCGACTCCGTGGCCGCGAAGGAGGACACGGTGGTCGGCGAACCACCCGGTGATCCCGGCGTCGCGCAGGAGACGGTGGACCCGTCGCTCGGCCTCCGAGCGGGCACCGCCGGCCGCGAGCACCAGCAGGCGGACGACGACGGGCGAGCCGGGACGACCGAGCCGGGCCCGGTGGGCGCGCTGCAGGCCGTCGAGCGTCACCCGGCCCGAGAGCAGCGCCCGGTCCATGAGCGCCGCGCCGCGCCGCGCCGCAGCCCCAGCTCCGCGGCCGCGTCGACCACGGCGTCGGCGCGGGAGAGGACCGGCACGCCGTCGACGCTGCTGCGGCGTCCCGGGAGCCGGCGCCGGACGACCCGGACCCCGGGTCGCGAGCGCACGCGGCGGTCCGGCGGCACGGCGAAGCGCAGCACCTCGGGCGGCTCGTCGAGCAGCCGCAGCCACCAGGCGGCGCCGGCCCCGATCAGCGTGGCGCCCCCGCCCAGCCACAGGGACGCCGCGCGAATCCGGACCCGCGGGCCGAGGCCGTGGGCCGCCGACAGGTACACGCAGGGCCACAACAGCGTCCACAGGTGGCGGGTCAGCCGGTGCTTGATCATCGCCGGGGTCATGCCGCACTCCAGCGCCTGCTCGCGGGACAGCACGCCGTCCTGGCGCCGCAGCAGGGCGGCGAGGTCGTTCTCGGTGGTCACACGGGGTTCGACGCACCGACCGCGCGATCGGCTCCACCGATTTCCCGGCGTGATCGCCCGGGGTGCTCCGCCCGGGCGGTGCCATCGACCCGGCGGAGCACCTGGAGCGATCTCGGTCGCCGGCGCTGTCGGTGTGCGGTGCTGTCCTCCCGACGACGGCACGACGAGGGAGCTGACGATGAAGGTGCTGGTGGCCACGGCCCGGACGCAGGGCGAGCGGGAGAACGACTACCACTGGGCGATGGAGGGCGAGCTCGTGCGTGTCGGCGAGGTGTGTGGTCGCGACATCGCCGACCCCGGCGGGGGCTGCGGGTGCGGGCGGGGGTTCGCCGGCCTGAACTCGCACCGGGCGACGACGACGGCGCGGGTCGCCGAGGTGCCGTTGACCCGCCCGGAGTACGTGGAGGCGATCCGGTCGTCGTTGCAGGCGCAGGGGTGGGATCCCTGTGCCTGTTGCTCGACCGACGAGGCCGACGACCTCGCCGAGTACGTCGCGACCTGGCCGGTCGGCACCATCGTCGAACGCCGGCTCGACATCCTCCGGGTCCGCGCCCTGCCGGACGAGCTCGCGGCGTGAGCACCTCCGGTCGTCGGCCGGGCGACCTGACGCCACGGCCCCGTCGGCGCGCCGATTATCGTGGACGGCGTACGCCGGACGAGGGAGAGGACGCATGAGCGAGACGATCGAGTTCCAGGCCGAGGCCCGTCAGCTGCTCCAGTTGATGATCCACTCGATCTACTCCGACAAGGACGTCTTCCTCCGCGAGCTGATCTCCAACGCCTCGGACGCGCTGGACAAGCTGCGCCTGGAGTCCTACCGCGACAAGGATCTCGAGGTCGACACCGCCGACCTGCACATCGAGCTGGTGCCGGACGCCGGGGCGCGCACGCTGACCGTGCGGGACAACGGCATCGGCATGACGCGCGACGAGGTCGTCGACCTCATCGGGACGATCGCGAAGTCGGGCACCGCCGAGATGCTCGCCCAGCTGCGCGAGGCCCAGGACGAGAAGGCCGAGGACCTCATCGGCCAGTTCGGCATCGGCTTCTACTCGAGCTTCATGGTCGCCGACCGCGTCGAGATGGTGACGCGGAAGGCCGGCGCCGCCGAGGGCGTGCACTGGGAGTCGACGGGGGAGGGCACCTACACCCTCGAGACCGTCGCGGACGCCCCGCAGGGCACGGCGATCACGCTGCACCTCAAGCCCGAGGACGCCGAGGACAGCCTCCACGACTACGCGCAGCCCGAGACGGTCCGCCGCATCGTCAAGCGGTACTCGGACTTCATCACCTGGCCGATCCGCCTGCTCACGGGTGAGGAGGACGCCGACACCGAGCCGGTCAACTCCCGCAAGGCGCTGTGGGCGCGGCCGGCGTCGGAGGTCACCGACGAGGAGCTCACCGAGTTCTACCGCCACGTCAGCCACGACTGGCAGGAGCCGCTGGAGACGCTGCGGCTCTCCGGCGAGGGCACGTTCGAGTACCAGGGCCTGCTGTTCCTGCCCGCGCACGCGCCGATGGACCTTTTCATGCGCGAGGCGCGCCGCGGCGTGCAGCTCTACGTCAAGCGCGTGTTCGTCATGGACGACTGCGAGGCGCTGGTCCCCGAGTACCTGCGCTTCGTCAAGGGCGTCGTGGACGCCGCGGACCTCTCGCTCAACGTCTCCCGCGAGATCCTCCAGCAGGACCGCCAGATCCAGGCGATCCGCAAGCGGCTGGTCCGCAAGGTGCTGCAGACGATCACCGCCCTGCAGGGCGACGAGCCGGAGAAGTACCGCACGTTCTGGTCGGAGCTGGGCCGGGCCTTCAAGGAGGGCCTGATCACCGACCCGGACAACCGGGAGGCCATCCTCACCGCGAGCTCGTTCGCGTCGACCCACTCGCCCGACGAGGAGACCACGCTCCGGGTCTACAAGGAGCGCATGCCCGAGGGCCAGGACGCGATCTACTACCTCACCGGCTCCACCCGCGCGAGCATCGAGAACTCCCCGCACATCGAGGCGTTCCGCGCCAAGGGTTACGAGGTCCTGCTGCTCACCGACCAGGTCGACGAGGTCTGGACGGACACGGTCACCGAGTACGACGGCACGCCGCTGGCCTCGATCGCCAAGGGCGACGTCGACCTCGGCGCCGACGACGAGAAGCCCGAGGGCTTCGAGGGCCTGCTGACCTGGATGGGCACCGAGCTCGCCGACGACGTCAAGGAGGTCCGGCTCTCGTCGCGGCTGACGACGTCGCCGGCCTGCCTCGTCGGCGACCCGGGCGACCTCTCGCCGATGCTGGAGAAGATGTACCGGGCGATGGGCCAGGAACCACCGGTGACGAAGCGGATCCTCGAGCTCAACCCGCAGCACGCCCTGGTCGCGGGCCTGCGGGACAAGCAGGACGCCGGCGACGCCGACCCGGACGTCGCCCGCCTGCTCTACGGCATGGCGCTGCTGGCCGAGGGCGGCGAGCTCAAGGAGCCCACGACGTTCGTCAACACGCTGGCCGAGCGTCTGCAGAAGACCCTCTGATGGCGGACCCCGTGCTGCTGGGCGTCGACAGCTTCGTCGCCCGGGTCACCGACCCCGACACCGAGCGGGAGATCGGCCCCGAGGAGCGCTTCGAGCACCTCCTCGAGGAGATCGCGCTCGCCGACCGCGTCGGCCTGCACTCCTACGGCATCGGCGAGCACCACCGCAGCGAGTACTACGACGCCGCGCCGCCGGTGATCCTCGCGGCCGCGGCCGCGCGCACCGAGCAGATCCGGCTGCGCAGCGCGGTCACGGTGCTCAGCGCCGCCGACCCGGTGCGGGTGTTCCAGGAGTTCGCGACGATCGACCTGATCTCGCGGGGGAGGGTCGACCTGGTCGTCGGGCGCGGCTCGTTCACCGAGGCGTTCCCGCTGTTCGGACTCGCCTTCGAGGATTACGACGATCTCTTCACCGAGAAGCTCGACCTGCTCCTGAGGATCAACGAGTCGCCGGTCGTGACGTGGTCCGGGAAGCACCGCCCGGCCCTGCAGGACCAGCCCGTCTACCCGCGACCGGCCCAGGAGCGGCTGCCGATCTGGGTCGGCGTCGGCGGCACCCCGGAGTCGTTCGCGCGCGCCGGGCTGCTCGGGCTGCCGCTCATGGTTGCGATCATCGGCGGCGAGCCGCGGCGGTTCGCCCCCCTGATCGACCTCTACCGGCGGGCCGGCGAGCACGCCGGGCACCCGCCGGAGGCGCTGCGGGTGGGGCTGCACTGCTTCGGCTTCGTCGGCGACGACGTCGCCAAGGCCACGAACGCCTTCTACCCGGGCTGGCACGAGATGTTCACGACCGTCGCCGCCGAGCGCGGCGGGATGCCCCCGACGCGCGGGGCGTTCGACGCCATGCGCGGCCCCGACGGCGCGTTCTTCGTCGGCGACCCGGAGACGGTCGCCGAGAAGGTGCTGCGGGTGTCCGAGCAGCTCGGCGGCGTCGAGCGGATCAACCTGCAGATGACCAACCCGCGGCTGCGGCACGCCGACCTGCTGCACTCCATCGAGCTGCTGGGCACCGAGGTGGCGCCGATCGTGGAGAAGGCCGGGGAGACGGGGTAGTCCCGTGACGGTCCGGGTCGCCGCCCTGCACATCGCCCCGGAGCGGAAGGCACCGATGGTCGCCGTGTCGTCGATCACGGTCGAGGCCGGCCGCGGCGTCGTCGTCGACCGCTACCACGGCTCGCGTCACCGCCACGTCTCCGTCCAGAGCCGCGACGAGCTCGACGCGGCGTCGGTGACGTTCGGCGCCTCGGTGCCCGAGGGGCTGACACGGCGCACGATCACCCTCGACCACGGCGTCGTGCCCACCGAGCCGGGTGCCCGGCTCACGGTCGGCGACGTCGAGCTCGAGGTGGTCCGCCGGGCCGCGCCGTGCCGGGTGATGGACACCGAGATCGGCGACGGCGCCCGCGCGGCGATGCACGGCCGCGGCGGGGCGATCTGCCGGGCGCTGACGTCGGGCACGGTCGCCGTCGGCGACGCGGTCACCCTCCCGGCGTGACCGTGCAGGGCCCGACGGTGGCGGTGATGCCGTCGTGGTCGGAGTGGGGGAGCACGAATTGGCGCGGGGCCTGCCCGCACCAGCCGTGGCCGACCAGCACGTGGTCGATGCGCAGGAGGAACGCGCGCCACATCGTCACCGACGTCGGGCCCGTCCACCGCGAGCGCATCACGTCGGTGAGCCCGTCGCCGACGAGCAGGCGGTAGTCGCGGGCGCGGTCGGTGGAGTTGAGGTCGCCGGCCACGACCACCGGTCCCGGCTCGGCCGCGGCCTGCGCCGCGAGGTCCTCGACGAGGCGGTGGTGCTCGCCCGGGGTCGTCCAGTAGCCGCCGGAGCCGCTGAACCAGGGCTTCGGGACGTGCATCGCGTAGAGGACGAACGGTGTCGGCGCCGCGACCGCCACCCGCATCCCGGGGAAGCCGGGACCGGGGTCCTGCAGCAGGCGCAGGGGGTAGCGGCTGTACACCCCGACGCTCGGGGTGCTGTCGGCGAACAGGTGGTACGGGTAGCCCGCGGCGACGGCGGCGTCGATCGCGGGGGTGTTCTCGACGACCGCGAGGACCTCGGCCGCGTTGTCTCGCAGCGCCGGCACCGTCGCGGGCGTCGCGGTGACGTTGGCGCTCGCCACGGTCACGCCCGCGCCGGGGCGCACCGGGGCCGCGTCCTCGGGGGTCCACGGGGCGAGGGTGGCCAGGGCGGCCGCGAGCAGCACCGACACCGCGGGCACCAGGCCGCGCCGACCGAGGACCGCCAGGGCGGCCACCGCCAGGACCACCGCCAGCACCGGCAGCACGATCGCGACGACGTCGCCGACCACGCCGAGCCCGTCGCGCAGCAGCCACCACGTCCACGGCAGGGCGGCGAGCAGCAGGACGAGCGTCCAGGACGCCCGGACCCGGCGGCGTGCCGGCGGTGCGATCGTGCCCCGCTCCACGTCCGGCCCTCCCCGGGCCCCGGTCTGGCACGGCCCGCCGCGACCGTACCGAGGGCGGCGCCGCGACCGGGTGAGGTCGGGCCGTGGCTCACGCCACCTCGAGCGCCACCTCGAGCACCCCGAACACCGCACCGGCGGGGTCGGTGAGCGTGGCCCGCCGACCGTCCGCGGTGACGACCGACCCGCCGGCCTCCCGCGCGGCGGCGACCGCCGCGGCGACGTCGGCGACGGCGAAGACCGCGAGCCAGTGGGGGAGTGCGTCGCCCGCGAGCCCGATCCCCGCGACCGGGCCGCCGCCCGCGTGGCACACGAGGCGCCCGTCGGCGTCGGCGTCGGCGACCTGCCAGCCGAGCAGCTCGCGGTAGAAGGTGCGCGTGGTCCCGGGCTCGGCGGAGGCGGCCTCGGCCCAGCAGAGACGGCCGGGCGCCGGTGCGAGCACGGGGTCGTCGGACTCCCACAGCCCGACGACGGCCCCGCCCGCGTCGAGCGCGACGAGCAGGCGGCCGCCGGCGAGGTCGTCGTCGGGGCCGTGCAGCACCTGCCCGCCCAGCTCCTCGAGGGCGTCCGCGGCCGCGTCGACGTCGTCGACGGCGAGGTAGAGCGTCCAGGCCGGTGGCGCGGTCGCTCCGGGCGAGCCGAGCGCGGCCACGGGGATCCGGTCGTGGTGGACGGTGCGGTGCTGGTGGTCCGCGCCGATGTCGTCGCCGAGGGTCCACCCGAGCACCGCGCCGTAGAACGCGATCACCGCGTCCGGGTCGGCGTCGCCGACGTCGAGCTCGGCCCAGCAGGGGATGCCGTCCAGGCGCGTCACGGCGCCAGTCTGCGAGGCCCGGCCGGCGGGGCACAACCGGTCGCGGCGCGGCCGCGTCGCCGGGTCCGGGCTAGCGTCGGGGCCGTGGTCGCCCGCCGCCGGTTCCTCGCCGGGTCGGCGGCCGCGCTCGGGGCCCTGGCCCTGGCGGCGACCGGTGCGCGCGCGGGCGGTGTCGCGGCGGCCACCGGGGTCGTCGACGTGCGCGCCTTCGGGGCGGCCGGCGACGGCACCACGCGCGACACCGCCGCGATCCAGGCCGCGGTCGACGCGGCGGCGTCCGCGGGCGGGGGCACGGTGCTGCTCGGCCCGGGCCGGTTCCTCGCGGGGACGGTGACCCTGCGCACCGGGGTCTCGCTGCACCTCGCCGCCGGGGCCGTGCTCCTCGGCAGCCCGGACATCGCGGACTACCCGCCGCACGAGCTCGGTGCCCGCGACCTCGACGTCGGCGGCCGGCGCGTGTGGGCCCTGCTGTACGCGGAGGGCGCGGAGCGGATCGGGGTCGAGGGCGCGGGTGTGATCGACGGGAACGGGGCGTTCTTCCCCAAGGTGCCGATCCGCGACCCCGACGTGGCGAGCGGCCCCCGCCCCCGCACGGTGTTCTTCCGGGATTGCCGCGCGGTGACCCTGCGCGACGTGACCCTGCGTGAGTCGGGCATGTGGACCGTCCACCTGGCCCACTGCGACGCGGTGCGGGTCCAGGGGCTGCGCGTCACGAGCACGCTGCACCTCCACCAGGACGGCATCGTCGTCGACAGCTGCCGCGACGCTGTCGTGCGCGACTGCGACGTCGACACCCTCGACGACGCCGTCGTGCTCAAGAGCTCGTTCTCCCGCCCCTGCACCGACGTCGTCGTCAGCGGCTGCGTCGTCCGCTCGCGCTGCGCGGGGATCAAGCTCGGCACGCAGTCGCTGGGCGGGTTCCGCGGCGTGACGGTCGCCGACTGCCTCCTGCACGACTGCCGGCTCGGCGGGCTGAAGCTGCAGACCGTCGACGGCGGCGACCTCGAGGACGTGACGGTGCGCGACCTCACGATGCGCGACGTGGCCGCCCCGCTCGCGATCCGCCGCGGGGCGCGCGGGTTCGACTACGGGGCCACGGACGTGGCGCGGCCGCGGCCGGTCGGCCGCCTGCGCGGGGTCCGGATCGAGCGGGTGGACGCCACCGTGGCGCCCGGCACGCCGCTCGCGGGCGCCACGTCCAGCGTCGCGGGTCTCCCCGGGCTCCCCGTCGAGGACGTGGTCCTCGCCGACGTGCACGTCACCGTCCCGGGCGGCGGCTCGGTCGCGGACGCGGCCCGGCGCGACCCGCCCGAGGAGGCCCGGGCGTACCCGGAGCACACGATGTTCGGTGTGCTGCCCGCGTCCGGGCTGTGGGCCCGGCACGCCGCGCGCCTCACGCTGCGCGGGGTGCGGATCGAGCTCACCGGGCCCGACGCCCGACCGGCCGTGGTCGTCGACGACGTCGAGGGCCTGGCGCTCGACCGGACGGATCCCGCGGGGATCGACCTGGTCGACAGGGGTGTCCGAGGGGGGACTTGAACCCCCACGCCCTACTAGGGCACTAGCACCTCAAGCTAGCGCGTCTGCCATTCCGCCACTCGGACCTGCGAGAAGACAGCGTAGACGACGCCGCGCAGCCCGATCACGGTGGGTGGCAGGATGCCGCGCATGGGTCGTGCCGAGGACGAGGTCGTGCAGCTGACCAGCGAGCTCATCCAGATCGACAGCCAGAACACCGGGGAGCTCGACACCACCACCGGCGAGGCGGAGGCCGCCCGGTACGTCGACGAGAAGCTGCGGGAGGTCGGGTTCGACACCGAGGTCGTCGAGTCCGGCGCGCCGCACCGCCAGAACGTCTTCGCGCGGCTGAAGGGCGCCGATCCCTCGCGTCCGGCGTTGCTCGTGCACGGACACCTCGACGTCGTGCCCTTCGCGGCCGACGAGTGGTCGGTCCACCCGCTGTCGGGGTCCGTGCAGGACGGCTACGTCTGGGGCCGCGGCGCGGTCGACATGAAGGACATGGACGCGATGATCCTGGCGCTCGCGCGCCAGTTCGCCGCCGAGGGCACGGTGCCACCGCGCGACCTCGTGTTCGCGTTCCTCGCCGACGAGGAGGCCGGCGGCGCCTACGGGTCGCACTGGCTGGCCGAGCACCGCCCGGACCTGTTCGACGGGTGCACCGAGGCGCTCGGCGAGGTCGGCGGCTTCTCGGTGACGCTGGGCGAGGACGTGCGCGTCTACCCGGTGATGACGGCCGAGAAGTCGATCGCCTGGATGAAGCTGCGGGTCCGGTCGCGGCCGGGCCACGGGTCGATGATCCACGACGAGAACGCGGTGACGATCCTCTCCGAGGCCGTCGCCCGGCTCGGGCGGCACCGCTTCCCGCTCGTGCTCTCCGAGTCGGTGCAGGGCTTCTTCGACGAGATCACCCAGCTGACCGGCATCGAGTTCCCCACCGACTCGGCGGCCGCGCTCGACGGCGCCGTCGCCAAGCTCGGTGGGGTCGCCCGCGTCGTCGGGGCCACCACCCGCGACACCGCCAACCCGACGATGCTGCAGGCCGGCTACAAGGCCAACGTCATCCCCTCGGTGGCCGAGGCGACCGTCGACTGCCGGGTGCTGCCCGGGCGGCAGGAGGCGTTCGAGCGCGAGCTCGACGAGCTGCTCGGCCCGGACGTCGAGCGCGAGTGGATCCGCAACCTCGAGGCCGTCGAGACGCCGTTCTCCGGCGACCTCGTCGACGTCATCACCCGCGCGGTGCAGGAGGAGGACCCGCAGGCGCACACGCTGCCCTACATGATGTCGGGCGGCACCGACGCCAAGGCGTTCGTCAAGCTCGGCATGCGGTGCTTCGGCTTCGCGCCGCTGCGGCTGCCCCCGGACCTCGACTTCACCGCGCTCTTCCACGGCATCGACGAGCGGGTGCCGGTCGACGCGCTGCGCTTTGGCACGCGGGTCCTCGAGCGCATCCTCCTCCGCACCTGATGCGCGCCTGGAGTGTGCCGCGGCACGGCCCGTTCGCCCGGGTCCTCGAGGTCGCCGACGTCCCGCGGCCCGAACCGGCGGCGGGGCAGACCCGCGTGCGGGTGGCGGCCGCGGCGCTGAACTTCGCCGACATCCTGCACATCGCGGGCGAGTACCAGGAGCGGACGCCGCCGCCGTTCACGCCGGGCCTGGAGGTCGCCGGCGTGACCGACGACGGCCGCCGGGTGTTCGGTCCGGTGGCGCTGCCGCACGGCGGGTTCGCCGAGGAGGCGGTGCTGCGCACGACGTGGCCCTGGCCCGAGGGGATGTCCGCGGCGCAGGCCGCCGGCTTCTTCGTCGCCTACCAGACGGGCTGGTGCGCCCTGCACCACCGCACGACGCTCGCCGCGGGGGAGACGTTGCTCGTCCTCGCGGCGGCGGGCGGGGTCGGCGCCGCCGCGGTGCAGCTCGGCGTCGCCGCCGGGGCCCGGGTGATCGCCGTGGTCGGCGACGCGGAGAAGGAGGCGGTGGCCCGGACGGCGGGGGCGCACGAGGTGCTCGTCGCCCCCGGGGACCTGGTCGCGGCCGTCCGCGAGCTCACCGACGGCCGCGGCGCCGACGTCGTGTACGACCCGGTCGGCGGGGACGGCTTCGACGCCGCGCGGCGGGTGGTGGCCTGGGAGGGCCGGCTGCTCGTCATCGGCTTCGCGGGCGGCCGGATCGCCGAGGCCCCCACCAACCACGCGCTGGTGAAGAACTACGGCGTGATCGGGGTGCACTGGTCGGCCTACCAGCAGCGGGCGCCCGAGCTGGTCGCCGCCTGGCAGCGCGAGATCGAGGCGCTGTGGGAGCGGCAGGCCATCGACCCGCTCGTGGGCGCCGAGTACGCCTTCGACGACCTCCCGGACGCCCTCGCCGCGCTCGAGGCCCGGCAGACCACCGGCCGCGTGGTGCTGCTCGCGCCGTAGGACGCCGCCCGGCATATAGTTGTCGCTAGCTAACGACTATGGCCGGGAGGCGTCGTGACGGGTGAGAAGCCGGTCGGCGAGGGCTACAAGTGGGTGGCGCTGTCCAACACCACGCTCGGCGTCCTCATCGTCACGATCAACATGTCGATCCTGCTGATCGCGCTGCCGGACATCTTCAAGGGCATCGACATCAGCCCGCTGGCGCCCGGCAACATCAGCTACCTGCTGTGGCTGATCATGGGCTACCTCGTGGTCACGGCGGTGCTCGTCGTGAGCTTCGGCCGCGTGGGGGACATGTACGGCCGCACCCGCATGTACAACCTCGGGTTCGCGGTGTTCACCGTCTTCTCGATCCTGCTCGCCGTCACGTGGCTGCACGGCGACGCGGGCGCGCTGTGGCTGATCACCATGCGCGTGCTGCAGGGCATCGGCGGCGCGCTGCTGCTGGCCAACTCGACGGCGATCCTCACCGACGCGTTCCCCACCCACCAGCGCGGGCTCGCCCTGGGCATCAACTCCGTCGCCGCCATCGCCGGGTCGTTCATCGGGCTGATCGTCGGCGGCGTGCTGGCGCCGGTGAGCTGGCACCTCGTGTTCGTCGTGTCGGTGCCGATCGGGGTGTTCGGCACCGTCTGGGCCTACCTCAAGCTTCGCGAGGCCGGCGAGCGGCACGCGGCGCGGATCGACTGGTGGGGCAACGTCACCTTCGCCGTCGGCCTGGTCGCCGTGCTCATGGGCATCACCTACGGCATCCAGCCCTACGGCGGGCACGTCATGGGCTGGACGAGTCCGACGGTGCTCACGCTGATCATCGGCGGGGTCGTGGTGCTCGCGGTGTTCGCCGTCGTCGAGACCCGCGTGACCGACCCGATGTTCCACCTGTCGCTGTTCCGCATCCGCGCGTTCACCGCCGGCAACGTCGCGAGCCTGCTCGCCGCCCTCGGGCGCGGCGGGCTGCAGTTCATCCTCATCATCTGGCTCCAGGGCATCTGGCTGCCCCAGCACGGCTACGACTACGAGTCCACGCCGCTGTGGGCCGGCATCTACATGGTTCCCCTGACCATCGGCTTCCTCGTCGCCGGACCGCTGTCGGGCATCCTCTCCGACCGCTACGGCGCCCGGAGCTTCGCGACGATCGGCATGGTCGTCGCCGCGGGGAGCTTCCTCGCGCTGAAGTTCCTCCCGGTCGACTTCGCCTACGCGGGCTTCGCCGTCGTCCTCGCGGTCAACGGCCTGGCCATGGGCCTGTTCTCCTCGCCCAACCGGGCCGCGATCATGAACAGCGTCCCGCCGCGGCAGCGCGGCGCCGCGGCCGGCATGACCTCGACCTTCCAGAACTCCGCGACCGTGCTCTCGATCGGCATCTTCTTCTCGATGCTCATCCTGGGCCTGTCGACGACGCTGCCCTCGTCGCTGTTCACCGGCCTCACCCAGCACGGCGTGCCCGCCGACGTCGCCGGGCGGGTCGCGGAGCTGCCGCCGGTGAGCACGCTGTTCGCCGCGCTGCTGGGCTACAACCCGATCGAGACCCTGCTCGGCCCCCAGGTCCTCGCACAGATCGGGCCGGACCAGGCCGCCTACCTCACCGGACGCAGCTTCTTCCCCCAGCTGATCAGCGGCCCGTTCGCCGACGGGCTGACCTTCGCGCTCGTGTTCGCCGCGATCTGCTGCCTCGTCGCCGCGCTGGGCTCGCTGCTGCGCGGCGGGAAGTACGCGTACGACGAGGGCGCGGCCCGGGAGACCGAGGCCGTGGCGACCGTCCCCGAGGAGCCGGCCACCGGCGTGCGCGGCCACGTCCTGGCACCCGGCGGCGAGGGCGTGCACGCCGTGGTGACGCTCGTCGACCCGGACGGCCGCGAGGCCGCCCGCGCGCTGACCGACGACGACGGCGGCTTCCACCTCGCGCCGCGCGAGGGGACCTACCTGCTCGTGGCCACGCCGCGGGACGGCGCCGTGGGCACGTACGGCCCGCGGGCGGACCGGGTGGCGGTCGACGGCGGGCCGCAGGCGCTGGACCTGGTGCTGCAGGTCCGGCGGGGGAGCTAGGTCGCCAGGCCCGCCACCAGCGAGCGGGACAGCCGGCGGCGCAGCCACACCTTCCGGGTGCCGTCCGCGTAGAGCAGCGTCCGGGCGAGCTCCCACCCGCCGAACTCCGCGCGGATGCCGAGCTGGACCGTGGCCGAGATGCGGGTGACGTCCGGTGGAAGGCGTACCGGCTGGTACTCCCAGTCGCCCTCCACCACCGGTGCCCCGACGACGGCACCCCCGTCGCCACCACCAGCGTCGTTCACGAGCCGACCACCTCCGAGACACCTGACGGAGCCAGACCACCGTACGCACACGGCGACGTGCCGCGCACGTGTCGCGGGCGGTCGTCCGGGCTGGATCGGATCACTCCCAGGGCGGGAGGTCCGGCTCCTGGTCCTCGTCGTCGGGCAGGGCCGGGGAGCTGACGTCGTCGAGCGCCCCGCGGATCGCCGGGGGCAGCACGAGCTCCTCGGCGGCCAGCGAGCCCAGGAGCTGGGCGCCGTCGCGGGCGCCGACGACGGGGGCGACGACCCCGGGCCGGTCCCGGACCCAGGCCAGCGCGACGGCCAGCGGCGACGTCCCCAGCCCGTGGGCGGCGGTGACGACGGCCTGGACGATGCGGGCCGTGCGCTCGGTGCGGTGGCGGCCGACGTAGCCCGCGAGGTGCTCCGAGGCCCCGCGCGAGTCGGCGGGCACGCCCTCCCGGTACTTCCCGGTCAGCACCCCGCGGCCCAGCGGGCCCCAGGGCAGCAGGCCCAGCCCGTGGTGCTCGGCGGCGGGCAGCACCTCGGTCTCCACCGCGCGGTCCAGCAGCGAGTACTCCGACTGCACCGACACCAGCGGCAGCGACGTCAGGCTCTGGCGGGTGGCGGCCGAGGCGAGCTGCCAGCCCGCGTAGTTCGCCACCCCGGCGTAGCGGGCCCGCCCGGTGGTCAGCGCCACGTCGACCGCGGCGAGGGTCTCGTCGAGGGGCACGTCGTCGTCCCAGGCGTGGAGCTGCCAGAGGTCGACGTAGTCGGTGTTGAGGCGGTCCAGGGAGTCGTCCAGGGCCGCGAGCAGCGCCGCCCGCGACGCCCCGCCGCCGAACGGGCCGTCCTCGCGGCGGGCCCCGGCCTTCGTCGCGACCACGACCTCGCTGCGCGGGATCACGTCGTCGAACAGGCCGCCGAGGATCCGCTCGGCCTCGCCGCCGGCGTAGACGTCGGCCGTGTCGACGAGCGTGCCCCCGGCGTCGAGGAACGCCAGCAGCGCGGCGCCCGCCTCGTCGGCGTCGGTGTCCCGGCCCCAGCTCATCGTGCCCAGGGCGAGCCGCGAGACGCGCAGCCCGCTGGCGCCCAGGCGTCGCTGTTCCACGGGCGCCGAGCTTACGAAGCCGCCGCGGCCACCTCCGAGGGGGAGGCGGGGTCGCACGCTGCGTGGACTACCGTCCGGCGCCGTGACGGTGGGCGCTCCCATGGGATGGCTCGAGGCGATCGTCCTCGGCATCGTGCAGGGACTGACGGAGTTCCTGCCGGTCTCGTCGTCGGCGCACCTGCGGATCACCTCGGCGTTCTTCTTCGGCAACGACGCCGGCGCCGCGTTCACCGCGGTGACGCAGCTCGGCACCGAGACCGCCGTGCTCATCTACTTCTTCTCCGACATCTGGCGGCTGCTGCGGGCCTGGTTCGTCGGGCTCGTGCGCCGCGAGGAGCGCAACTACGACTACAAGCTCGCCTGGTACGTGATCCTCGGCTCGATCCCGATCGGCGTGCTCGGCCTCGCGTTCGAGAGCGCGATCAAGGGCCCGGCCCGCAACCTGTACCTCAACGGCACCGTGCTCGTCGTGTTCGGCCTGGTCCTGGCCGCCGCCGAGCGCTACGGCCGCCAGCGCCGCGGGCCCGACCAGCTGACGCTGCGCGACGGCCTGGTCATGGGCTGCGCGCAGGCGATGGCGCTGATCCCCGGCGTGTCCCGCTCCGGCGGCACGATCTCGGCCGGCCTGTTCCTCGGCCTCGAGCGCGCCGTCGCCGTGCGGTTCTCGTTCCTGCTCGCCCTGCCCGCGGTGTTCGCCTCCGGGCTCACCCAGATCCCCGACATCCTCGACCCGGGCGCCGCCGACGTGCAGGGCAGCCTCGTCGTGGTGCCGAGCATCCCGCAGATGATCGTGGCGACGCTCGTCGCCTTCGCGCTGGGCTACGCCTCGATCGCCTGGCTGCTGCGCTTCGTCGAGAACCACACGATCTACGTCTTCGTCTGGTACCGGGTGATCCTCGGGCTCATCGTGCTGCTCGCCGTGAGCAACGGCGTGGTCCCGGCCACGTGAGGACCCGCGCGTAGGGTCGTGTCGTGACGACGGTGATCCTGCTCCGGCACGGCCGGTCGACGGCCAACGTCTCGGGCGTGCTCGCCGGTCGCAGCCCCGGGGTCGGTCTCGACGACCACGGGCGCGCCCAGGCCGAGAAGCTCGTCGACCGCCTGGCCGAGCTGCCCCTGGCGGCCGCGGTGACCTCCCCGCTGCAGCGCTGCCGCGAGACGCTCGCGCCGCTGCTGGAGGCCCGCGGCCTCGAGCCGACCGTCGAGGAGGACCTCTCCGAGGTCGACTACGGCGACTGGACCGGCCGCAAGCTCGGCGAGCTCGGCAAGGAGGACCTCTGGAAGGTCGTCCAGGCCCACCCGTCGGCCGCGGTGTTCCCCGGCGGCGAGGGGCTGGCCGGCATGCAGGCCCGCGCCGTCGCGGCCATCCGCCGCCAGGCCGCCCGGATCGGGGCCGAGCACGGCGACAAGGCCCTGTGGGTCGCGTGCAGCCACGGTGACGTGATCAAGGCCGCGGTGGCCGACGCGCTCGGTCTGCACCTCGACTCGTTCCAGCGGATCGTCATCGACCCCTGCTCCGTCAGCGTCATCAGCTACACGCCGACCCGGCCGTTCGTCGTCCGCGTGAACGACACCGGCGGGGACCTGTCGTCGCTGGTCCCGAAGCCGGAGGAGGAGAAGGACGGCGAGGACGCGGCCGCCGCGGCCGAGGACGCCGTCCCCGCGGAGGCCACCGTCGGGGGATCGACGGGAGTAGCATGAGCACACCGCCGACGCCCGGAGCCGCGAGGCTCCTCCGGCGGCGCGCCGACTGCCGTCCTACGATCAAGGAAAGTCCTACGATCGAGAAGTCATGCCCAGGGTGATCCACGTCTTCCGCCAGCCCGACCGGTTCGTCGCCGGCACCGTCGGGCAGCCCGGTGAACGCTCCTTCTACCTGCAGGCCACGGAGCAGGCGCGCAAGGTGAGCGTGCTGCTGGAGAAGCAGCAGGTCTCGGTGCTCTCCGAGCGGATCGGCACCCTGCTCGAGGAGGTCTCGCGGCGCTTCGGCGCCGACGTGCCCGTCACCGTCCCCGAGGACGAGGTCGACACCTCGCCGCTCGAGGTCCCGGTGGAGGAGGAGTTCCGGGTCGGCACGATGGGCCTGGGCTGGGACGCCGAGTCCCGCAACGTGGTGGTCGAGCTGCTCGCGGTCACCGAGGAGGAGGTCGACGAGTCCGTCGTCCTCGACGACACCGACGAGGGGCCGGACGCGCTGCGCGTGTTCCTCTCGCCGGCCGGGGCGCGCGCGTTCGCGACCCGTGCGGAGCGCGTCGTCTCCGCCGGCCGCCGCCTGTGCCCGCTGTGCACCCAGCCGCTCGACGCCGCGGGCCACGTGTGCCCCCGGCAGAACGGCTACCGACGCGTCGCCACCCCCGAGTAGGCGCGTGGACCCGGAGACGGACGAGGCCCGCGACGACCTGGAGCTGCTGCTCCACGGCCGCATCGAGGTCGAGGGGCGCCTGACGGAGGCCTCCAACACCACGCTGTTCTGCTCGATCGCCGCGGACGGGGTCGAGGAGCACTGCGTCTACAAGCCGGTGCGCGGCGAGCGCCCGCTGTGGGACTTCCCCGACGGCACGCTCGCCGGCCGCGAGGTGGCCACGTACCTGGTCAGCGAGGCCGCCGGGTTCCACGTCGTGCCCACCACGGTGCTGCGCGACGGCCCGTTCGGGCCGGGCATGGTGCAGCGCTGGATCGAGACCGACGACGAGCGCGAGCTGGTCGACATCCTCGCGCCGAAGGACGTCTCGCGGGAGTGGCGCACGGTGCTGCGCGCCCGGGGGATGGACGGCGACCCGGCGCTGCTGGTGCACCGCGACGACCCCGCGCTGCGGCGGATGGCGGCCCTCGACGTCGTGGTCAACAACGCCGACCGCAAGGGCGGGCACGTCCTCGCGGGCGTCGACGGCGGCGTCTACGGCGTCGACCACGGCATCTGCCTGCACCGCGAGGAGAAGCTGCGCACGGTGCTGTGGGGCTGGACCGGCGAACCGCTGACCGACGACGTCGTCGAGGGCCTGCGCCGCCTGCGGGCCGCGCTCTCGCCCGGCAACGGCGCCGGGCTGAACGAGACGCTGCACGACCACCTCACCCGCGCCGAGGTCACGGCCCTGCGCTCGCGGGTCTCGCGGCTGCTCGACGCCGGTGAGCTGCCCGCGCCCGGGGGGCGCTGGCCCGCCATCCCGTGGCCGGCGTTCTGACCGTCGTCCCCCCGCGCCGCTCCGGGCGCGCCCTGGTCGTCTGGGGCGTCGCCGTCGTGGCCTACGTCGTCGCCGTGCTCGGGCGCTCGTCGCTCGCGGCGACCGGCGTCACCGCCGCCGAGCGCTTCGGCGTCTCGTCGGGCGTCCTGTCTCTGCTCGCGGTGCTGCAGCTGGCCGTCTACGCCGCCCTGCAGATCCCGGCCGGCGTGCTCGTCGACCGCGTCGGGCCGCGGCGGGTGATCGCCGGCGGGGCGGTGCTCGTCGCCGCCGGCCAGGCCGTCCTCGCGCTCGCGGCCCCGTTCTGGCTGGCCGTGGCCGGGCGGATGCTCGTGGGCGCCGGCGACGCGGTGACGTTCGTCAGCGTCCTGCGCCTCATCCCGTCCTGGTTCCCCGCCCGGCGGGTGCCGGTGCTCAACCAGCTCGCTGGCATCCTCGGCCAGCTCGGTCAGGTCGTCTCGGCGGTGCCCCTCGCCGCGCTCGTCGCCGGCGCGGGCTGGACGCCGGCCTACCTCGCGGCGGGCGGGACGGCCGTGCTGACGGCGGTCCTCGTGCTCGCCGTGGTGCGCGACGGTCCGGCCGGGGTGGGGCCGCCACCGACCGGTGGCGTCGCCGGCGGGCTCGGCGCCGCCCTGCGGGAGCCCGGCGTGCGGCTCGCGTTCTGGTGCCACCTGGCGTCGCCGTTCCCGGGCAACGTCTTCGGGCTGCTGTGGGGCTTCCCGTTCCTCACCGGCGGCGAGGGCCTCGGGGGCGGCACCGCCCGCGGCCTGCTCGCGCTCTACGTGGCGGCCGGCATCGCGATCGGCCCGCTCCTGGGCACGCTGGCCGGGCGGTTCCCGGCACGCCGGGTCCGGCTGATCGTGCTCAGCGTCGTCGCCCAGGCCGCGTCCTGGGTCGTGGTCCTCGCCTGGCCCGGCCCGGCGCCCCTGGTGCTGCTCGCGCTGCACGTCGTGGTGCTCGGCGGCGGCGGGCCGGCGTCGCTCGTGGCGTTCGACATCGCCCGCGCCGCCGTGCCGCCGAGCCGGATCGGGCGCGCCTCGGGGATCGTCAACGTCGGCGGCTTCGTCTCGACGATCACCGTGGTCCTGCTCGTGGGCCTGGCCCTCGACCTGCAGGGCGCCGGCACCCCCGACGCGTACACGCTCGCCGCCTTCCGCGTCGCCATGGCCGTGCAGATCCCGGTGTGGCTGGTGGCGCTGGTCGGGGTCGCGCGGGCCTCCCGCCGCGTGCGGTCTCAGTCGGCCGCGGACGGGAACACCGGCGCCCGCTTCTCGCGCAGCGCGGTGTAGCCCTCGACGACGTCCGGGCCCAGGAAGGTCAGCATCTCGTAGGCCGCGGACTGGTCGAAGGTCGGCCCGGCGCTGCGCAGCCAGTTGTTGAGGCTCTTCTTCGTCAGCCGGATCGCCTGCTGGGCCCCCGACCCGAGGGTGTCCGCGACGCGCAGGGCCTCGTCGAGCACCTGGTCGCGGGGCAGGGCCTTCGCGACCATCCCCAGGCGCTCGGCCTCCGCGCCGGTGACCATCTCGCCGGTCAGCAGGTAGTACCGCGCCTTGGCCATGCCCGCGAGCAGCGGCCAGATGATCGCCGCGTGGTCGCCGGCCGCCACCCCGAGCTTGACGTGCCCGTCGCCGAGCTTGGCGTCCTCGGCGGCGATGGCGACGTCGGCGAGCAGGGCGACGACCACCCCGGCGCCGACGGCGACCCCGTTGATCGCCGAGACGATCGGCTTCTCGCAGTCGATGATGTTGTAGACCAGCTCCGACATCTCGCGCAGCATGTGGTGCACGCGGTCGTAGTCGCCGGCGATGCGCTCGACCATCGCGAGGTCGCCGCCGGCGGAGAACGCCCGGCCGGCGCCGGTGATCACCGCGACGCGGGTGTCCGGGTCGCTGTTGACGTCCCGCCACACCCGCGCCAGCTCGCCGTGCATCTGCTCGTCGGCGGCGTTGTACTTGTCCGGCCGGTCGATGGTGATCAGCAGGACGCCGTGGTCACGGCGCTCGAAGGTCAGCTGGTGGTAGTCGTCGAACGGCACGTCGGGGCCTCTCCGGTGGGTGGGGTGGGTCAGCTCATCGAGAGGCCGCCGCTGACGGACAGCGTCTGGCCGGTGATGTAGGCGGCCTCGTCGGAGGCCAGGAACGCGACGGCGTTCGCCACGTCGCCAGGCTGGGCGAGGCGGCGCAGCGGGATGGCCCTGGTCAGCGCCTCGCGCAGCTTCGGGTCGTCACCCGCGAACTCGGCGAACAGCGCGGTGTCGGTGGGGCCGGGGCAGACGCAGTTGACCGCGATGCCGTGGCGGGCCATCTCGCGGGCGCAGGTCTTGGTGAACGCGATGACCCCGCCCTTGGCCGCGGAGTACACGGCCTCGCCGGACGAGCCGACCCGGCCGGCGTCCGAGGCGAGGTTGACGACGCGGCCGCCGCCCTGCTCGGTCATGATCGGGAGGACCACGTGGCTGGTGTGCAGGACGCCGTAGAGGTTGATCCCGATGACCCGGTCCCAGTCGGCGGGGTCGGAGTCGACGAAGGGCCCGGCGCGGTCCCAGCCGGCGTTGTTGACCAGCACGTCGATGCGCCCGAAGCGCTCGTGGGCGGCGAGGACCATCGCGGTCACCGCGTCCCGCGACGCGACGTCGGCGGCCATCCCGATCGCGTCGCCGCCGAGCGCCGCGGCCGTCTCCTGCGCCGTGGCCTCGTCGACGTCGGTCGCCACGACCGTCGCGCCCTCGGCGGCGAGCTTCTCGGCGATGCCGCGCCCGATGCCGCGCCCGGCGCCGGTGACGATCGCGATCTTGTTGTCCATGGGGGCCACGGGGTGGCTATATCACCTCGGCACCGGCGGGGACGACCCCCGCGGCGGCCTCAACCCCGGCCGACGAGCCGCGCGTAGACGATCACGTCGTCCGCGCCGTCGGTCCCGGGCGCGAGGAGGCGCAGCAGGGCGTCGGGTGAGCGGGCGTGCATCGTCCGGGTCGGGAACGAGGTGGCCGAGACCTGCGTCGTGCCCTCGACGGTGAACACCGCGAGGGAGCCGTCGCGGCGCCACACGGTGACCCGGTCGCCGGCCGTCGCCGCCGCGAGCCCCGCGAACACCCTGCGCCGGCCGCCGCCCTCGACCTGCCCGACGACCACCGCCGACCCGGCCTCTCCGGGCGTCGGGCCGTCGCGGAACCAGCCCGCCTGCTCCGGTGCGGCCGGGGCGGCGAGCCGGTCGACCGGGACCAGCGACGAGCAGGCGTCGACGCGGTCGACGGTCAGCGAGACCGGTTCGGCCCGGGGCAGCGGCGTCGGGTCGGCGTACCAGGGCGCGGCCACCGGCGGGCAGGGGTCGGGCGGGCGCGACGCCGTCGCCACCCCCATCGCCGTGCAGGCGGCCGAGAGGACGACGGCGAGCACCGCCAGCACGCGCCCCAGGACGACCGGGTCGAGGGCCGTGGGGGCCGGGTGGGCCGGGCGGGGTCGGGGCGGGCGGCGGTGCCGGCTCACCGTCGCCGGCGCAGCGGCCGGGCGCCGCGGGCCAGCCGGCGGCGCTCGGGGCGGCGCTCGGGGCGGTGGCGGACACGGGTCAGGCCGGCGCTGCCGGCGAGGAGCAGCACCGCGATCGCCGACCACCACGCCACCGACGGCGAGACGAGGGCTCCGGACGCGGCGAGTGTGGTCGCGACGACGGCCATGATCGTCCACTCCTCCCAGGAGTCTCCCGGCGCGTGCGGGAGGTGGACGCAGTGAACTCCGGAGAGTGTCGAGAGGGCACGCACCGTGACGGCGCGGCGCGTGCCACCTTCGGGCGATCCTCGTTCCGGAACAGAATTCCGGCTCGGCGGGAGCCGGATCGCGGTCGCGGACGTAGCGTGGTCCGGGTGAGCACTCCTTCCGCTCCTGCTGATCTCCCCACCACCGCCGGCGAGCTGGCCCGCAGCGGCCACCCGGCGGCGAACGCCCGCAGCGTCCGGACCGAGCTGCGGGACAACCTCCTGGCCCGGCTGCGCGCCGGGCAGGACCCGTGGCCGGGCATCGTCGGTTTCGACCGCACCGTCCTGCCGCAGTTCGAGCGGGCGGTGCTGGCGGGCCACGACGTGGTGCTGCTCGGCGAGCGTGGCCAGGGCAAGACGCGCCTGCTGCGCAGCCTGGTGAACCTGCTCGACGAGTGGACCCCGGTGATCGAGGGCTCCGAGCTGGGCGAGCACCCGGCTGAGCCGATCATCCCCGCGAGCCGCCGGCGTGCCG
Source organism: Actinomycetospora chlora (assembly GCF_039542135.1). Lineage (NCBI taxonomy): Bacteria > Bacillati > Actinomycetota > Actinomycetes > Pseudonocardiales > Pseudonocardiaceae > Actinomycetospora > Actinomycetospora chlora. Next base: position 113,900 of record NZ_BAABHO010000008.1, on the reverse strand, counting down.
CAGAGCTCGGTGACGACCTGCCGATCGCGTGGCGCCACCGCAGCGAGCGCTACGCCGAGAAGCTGGCCACGCCCGACACCAGCGTCGCCGACCTCATCGGCGACGTCGACCCGGTCAAGGTCGCCGAGGGCCGCAGCCTGGGCGACCCGGAGACCATCCACTACGGCCTCGTGCCGCGCGCGCACCGCGGCATCGTGACGATCAACGAGCTGCCCGACCTCGCCGAGCGCATCCAGGTCGCGCTGCTCAACGTCATGGAGGAGCGCGACATCCAGGTCCGCGGCTACACGCTGCGCCTGCCGCTGGACATCATGCTGGTGGCCAGCGCGAACCCCGAGGACTACACCAACCGCGGGCGGATCATCACCCCGCTCAAGGACCGCTTCGGCGCCGAGGTCCGCACGCACTACCCGCTCGAGGTCGCCGGCGAGATCGCCCTGGTGCGCCAGGAGGCGCACCTCGTGGCCGACGTGCCCGACCACCTCGTCGAGGTGCTGGCCCGCTTCACCCGCCACCTGCGCCAGTCCGGCGCGGTCGACCAGCGCAGCGGCGTCTCCGCCCGCTTCACGATCGCCGCCGCCGAGACCGTCGCGGCCGCGGCGCTGCGCCGGGCCGCGGTCACCGGCGAGGACGCGGCCGTGGCCCGTCCCGTCGACCTCGAGTCGGTGCCGCCGGTGCTGCGCGGCAAGCTCGAGTTCGAGTCGGGCGAGGAGGGCCGCGAGGCCGAGCTGCTCACCCACCTGCTTCGCCGCTCGGTCACCGAGACCGCCCGCGCCCGCCTGGCCGGGGTCGACCTGGCCCCGCTCGCCGACGGCGTGTCCGCGCTGGAGGGTGCGCGCCGGGTCGTCACCGGCGACCGCGTGGCGGCCCGCCAGGTGGTGGACGCCCTGCCGTCGATCTCGGTGGTCTACACCGTCGCCGAGCGTCTGGGCGCGGCCGGCACCGAGGCGCCCGGCCCGCTGGCCAGCGCGGTCGAGCTCGCCCTCGAGCACCTCTACCTCACGCGCAAGCTGGCCAAGGACGACGACGCGGAGGACGGGACGGTGGCGTATGGCGGCTGACCCGGCAGACGCCGGCGGGCCCACGAGCGGGCGCTACTCCTACGGCCGGTACTACGACGGTCCCGACCCGCTCGCCCCGCCGTTCGACCTGCGCGAGGCGATGGACGAGCTGGGCCGCGACGTCATGGAGGGCACGTCGCCGCGGCAGGCGATGCGCGAGCTCATGCGCCGCGGGCTCGGCGAGCAGCGCGGCCTGGACGACCTCATGCGCCGGCTCAACGAGCGGCGCAGCCGCCTGCAGCGCAACCACCGCCTCGACGGCACGCTGCAGGAGGTGCGCGAGCTGCTCGAGCGGGCGCTCGAGGCCGAGCGGAACTCCCTGCAGGCCGAGGACTCCGACGACGCCCGCTTCCGCGAGATGCAGCTCGACGCCCTGCCGCCCTCGCCGGCGGGCGCGGTGCGCGAGCTCGAGGAGTACGACTGGCGCAACGCCGAGGCGCGCCAGGCCTACGAGCAGATCAAGGACCTCCTGGGCCGGGAGGCGCTCGACCAGCGCTTCCAGGGCATGAAGCAGGCGATGGAGAACGCGACGCCCGAGGACGTCGAGCGGGTCAAGGAGATGATCTCCGACCTGAACGACCTGCTCGAGGCGCACGGCCGCGGCGAGGACACCGCGGACCAGTTCCGCGAGTTCATGGACGAGCACGGCCAGTTCTTCCCGGAGAACCCGCAGACCACCGACGAGCTGGTCGACCTGCTCGCCGAACGCGCGGCCGCGGCCCAACGGATGATGAACTCGCTGTCCGCCGAGCAGCGCGCCGAGCTCGAGGGCCTCATGCAGCAGGCCTTCGGCGACCCGGGCCTCGCCGACCAGCTCGGGCGGCTCGACCAGCAGCTCCAGGGCCTGCGCCCGGGGGAGGACTGGCAGGGCCGGGGCCGCTTCCGCGGCGAGGACCCGCTGGGCATGGGCGAGGCCACCCGGGCCATGGAGGAGCTGGGGCAGATGGACGCCCTGGCCGAGCAGCTCTCGCAGTCCTACCCGGGCGCGCGGATGGAGGACATCGACCTCGAGGCGCTCGAGGCGACGCTCGGCGAGCAGGCCCGCGTCGACGCGCAGCGCCTGGCCGAGCTCCAGCGCGAGCTCGAGCGCCAGGGCGTGTTCCAGCGGGCCGCGGACGGGTCGCTGATGCTCTCGCCGAAGGCCCTGCGCCAGCTCGGCCAGTCGTCGCTGCGCGACGTCGTCGGGTCGCTGTCGACGCGGCGCGGCGAGCGGGAGACCCAGCGCTCCGGCGCGGCGGGGGAGGCCACGGGCGCGACCCGGCCGTGGGCGTTCGGCGACACCGAGCGGTGGGACGTCTCGCGGACGCTGCTCAACGCCGAGATGCGGCACGCAGCGGGAGCGGGCCGCCGTGACTCCCGGGCGCTGGACGTCACCGACGTGGAGATCGTCGAGACCGAGCAGCGCACGCGGGCCGCGGTGGCGCTGTGCGTCGACACGTCGTGGTCGATGGTCGCCGACGGGCGGTGGGTGCCGATGAAGCGCACGGCGCTGGCGCTGCACCACCTCGTCTCGACGCGGTTCCGCGGCGACGCGCTGCAGCTCATCACGTTCGGCCGCCACGCCAAGGAGGTCGAGCTCGGCGAGCTCACCGCGCTGGAGGGGGCGTGGGAGCAGGGCACGAACCTGCACCACGCGCTCCTGCTGGCCGGGAAGCACCTGCGGAAGAACGCCGACGCGGCGCCGGTCGTCCTCGTCGTCACGGACGGCGAACCCACGGCGCACCTCGAGCCGGACGGGCACGCCGCGTTCGACTACCCGCCGAGCCCGGAGACGCTGCGGGCGACGCTCGGGGAGGTCGACGCGCTGGCGCGGCTGAACGCGGCCCTGACGGTCTTCATGCTCGGGGAGGACCCGCGTCTGGAGGCGTTCGTCGACCTGGTCGCGCGCCGCGCCGGGGGCCGGGTCGTCAACCCGGACCTCGACGGCCTGGGGGCCGCTGTGGTGAGTGATTACCTGGCGAGTCGCCGACGACGCTGAGACATCGGCAGAACCATCGATCCGCCGTCCGGGGCAACGCCGTGGCCGGCGGAGATCGAGGGTGACCACGTCCCGCCACGACGGAGGGAAAGCGGTTACGCTCGATCGTGGCTGGAGCCGATCCCCCCCGCGGCTCCCGGCCACCCCGGCCGGGTCCGTCACCCGTGCAGGGACACCGGTGCTCGCCCACCGACGCCCCTGCGACACGACCCGGCCGGGGTCCACCCGGGGTTCGTCCCGGCGCCGCGAGCGGTTCGCCACGAGTCACGGAATCTCCGTGGGCCCGGGCATAGGCTCAGCCCATGCGAGCGTGGTCGGCCATCGACGTCCCCCGAGTCCCCGGTACCCCACCCCCGCTGCGGCTGTTCGACACGGCGAGCGACGGCGTGCGGCCCACCGCCCCGGGCGCCACGGCGAAGATGTACGTCTGCGGCATCACCCCGTACGACGCGACCCACCTCGGGCACGCGGCGACCTACCTCGCGTTCGACCTCATCAACCGGCTCTGGCTCGACGCCGGCCACGACGTGCACTACGTCCAGAACGTCACCGACGTGGACGACCCGCTGCTCGAGCGCGCGGACCGCGACGGCGAGGACTGGGTCGTGCTCGCCATGCGGGAGACGGCGCTGTTCCGCGAGGACATGGAGTCGCTGCGGATCCTCCCGCCGCGGGACTACATCGGCGCGGTCGAGGCGGTCGACGAGATCAGCGAGCTGGTCGGCAAGCTGCTGGCCAGCGGCGCGGGCTACCGCGCCGACGACGAGCGCTTCCCGGACGTCTACCACGACCACACCGCGACCCGGGACTTCGGCTACGTCTCGCGCTACAGCGAGGCGGAGATGCTCGAGATCTTCCCCGAGCGCGGCGGCGACCCGGACCGCAAGGGCAAGCGCCACCCGCTCGACGCCCTGCTGTGGCGGATGGCCCGCGAGGGCGAGCCGTCGTGGGCGTCGGACCTGGGGGAGGGGCGCCCGGGCTGGCACGTCGAGTGCGCCGCGATCGCGCTCAACCGCCTCGGCGACCAGTACGACGTCCAGGGCGGCGGCTCGGACCTGGCGTTCCCGCACCACGAGTTCGGTTCGGCCCACGCCGAGGCGCTCACCGGCGCCCACCCGCTGGCCCGGCACTACTGCCACGCCGGGATGCTCGGGCTCGACGGCGAGAAGATGTCGAAGTCGAAGGGGAACCTCGTCTTCGTCTCGCGCCTGCGCGGCGACCGCGTCGACCCGATGGCCGTCCGCCTGGCGCTGATGAGCGGGCACTGGCGCACCGACCGGTCGTGGACCGCCGGGCTGCTCACCGAGGGCCAGGCCCGGCTGCACCGCTGGCGCGAGGCCGCGGCGGCGCCCACCGGCCCGGACCCCGACGACGTCGTGGCCCGCGTGCGCCAGCACCTCGCCGACGACCTCGACACCCCGGGCGCCCTCGCCGCGCTCGACGCCTGGGCCGACGACGTCCTCACCCGCCGCGACGGCGCGGGCTGGACCCCCGACGGCCCCAGCCGCGTCGCCGACGCCGTCGACGCCCTCCTCGGGGTCACGCTGCGCTGAGCGGGGTACGCCGTCGCCATGGCCCGCAACGTCCTCGGCGGCGAGCTCGCCGACTGCAGTCACGACCCCGTCACCGGCTTCTACCGCGACGGCTGCTGCGAGACCGGCCCCGACGACGCCGGCGTGCACACCGTGTGCGCCCGCGTCACCGCGGAGTTCCTCGAGTTCAGCGCCGCCCGCGGCAACGACCTGACGCGCGCGGACGCCGGCTTCCCGGGGCTGAACCCCGGCGACCGCTGGTGCCTGTGCGCGAGCCGCTGGAAGGAGGCCCTCGACGGCGGGGTCGCGCCCCCGGTCGTCCTCGAGGCGACGCACGCCCGCACCCTGGAGTGGGTCGACCTGGCCGATCTGGAGGCGCACCGCGCAGGTGAGTGATCCGGGCCGTTGTCACGACCCGGACCGCTCACATGCGGTACGCATCGGCGGGTGAACTCCGAACCGCCCACCCCGACCCAGGTGCAGGCGCACCGGTTCGCGGTGCGGCGGCTGTCGTCGGCGCTGGTGGGCCGCGACCCGACGCCGCGGCACGACCCGGGACGCCGCCAGGACCGCGCGCTGCTGGTCGGGGTGGTGCTCGGGGTGCTCGCGCTCGTCGGGTTCGCCGTCGTCGGGCTGGTGCGCGGCGACGAGGGATGGAGCGACGAGGCGGTCGTGCGCGGGGAGCCGTCCGGCGCGCTCTACGCCGTCGCGCACGGCCCGGACCGGCTCGTGCCCGCCCTCAACCTCGCGTCGGCCCGCCTGCTCGCGGCCGCGGCCGGCAACCCGGCGAACGCCGGGGGCCTGTCGGGCCCGCCGGTGCCGGTCCGCGACGACGCCGTCGCCGACGCGCCCCGCACCGCACCCGCGGGCATCCCCGGCGCCCCCGCCGTCCTGCCCGACCCGCGCGTCCCCGTCCCCGACGCGTGGGCCGTGTGCGACCAGGCCGTGCTCGACCCCTCGGTGCCCGACCCGGCCGCCGACCCGACCCTGACGACGGTCGCGCTCGGCGGGCTGCCCGCCCCCGGCCGCCCGCTGGCCGCCGGCGAGGCGCTGCTGCTGCGCGGGCCGGACGCGTTCTGGCTGGTCACCGACGGGCGGCGGGCGCGGATCGACCCGACCCAGGGCTCGGTCGTGCGCGGCCTCGACCTCACCGGCGCCCGGCCCCGCGCCGCCAGCCCGGCGCTGCTCGGGGCGCGGCCCGACGCCCCGGCGCTCGTGCTGCCCGGGGTGCCGGGCAGCGGGGCCACCCCGGCCGAGCCGCGCACCGCGGCGCTCGGCGTCCCCGTCGGCGCGGTGGTGAGCCCCGACGGCGCCCGCTTCTTCCTCGTCGCGATCACCGGGGTGCAGGAGGTGCCGCCGGTGGTCGCCCAGCTCGCGCGGTTCGCCAACCCGGACCCGGCCGCCGACCCCGGGATCGCCGCCGTCCCGGCGCCCCGGCTCGCCGCTGCCCCGCGGGTGCGCGTCGTCGACGCCGGCGCCTACCCCTCGACCTTCCCCCGCCTGGTCACCTACGACCAGGCCACGACGACCTGCGTGCGCGCCGACGCCGCCGGCACCGCGGCCGTGTTCGCGGCTCCGGCCCTGCCCGGCCCGGTGGCGCCGACGCCGCTGGTCGGGCCCCCGCTCGACGGGGCCTGGGTGGCCGGCGGCGGCGCCTACTTCGTGCCCGCCTTCCCGGGCGCGCCCCTCGACCCCGCCCGCGGCGTGCTCGTCGACCCTGGCGGCCGGGTCTTCGCCGTCCCCGACCCGGCCGCGGCCGCGGCGCTCGGCCTCGGCACGCCCCGGCCGGCCCCGCGCGCCGTGCTCGACCTGCTCCCGCGCGGACCCACGCTCGACCCCCTCGCCGCGCAGACCGCCCGCTGAGAGGCGCCGGCGAGAGGAGCGAGGGACTCCCTGGTTCCGTGTGATGCAGCGAAGGACGCCCTCGCTCCGTCGGTCGGTGTGCGGCAGGGTGCCGGAGTGCGGCGCGGCGCGAGGGTGGGACCGACGGCGGCCCTCTGGACCGTCGTGTTCGTCGTCGCCTTCGGGACGAACGTCCCCACACCGCTGCTGCTCGTCTACCGCGAGACCCTCGACCTCGCGCCGACGACGCTCACGGCGGCCTTCGGCGTCTACGCGGCCGGCCTCATCCCGGCGCTGCTGCTCTCCGGGCCCGCGTCGGACCGCCTCGGGCGCCGGCCGGTCGTCGTGCCGTTCGTGGTGCTCGCCGGGCTGGTCTCCGTGCTCTTCCTCGCGGCCGGCTCGTCGGTGCTCGTGCTGTTCCTGGGCCGCTTCCTGCAGGGCGCGGTGTCCGGGGTCGTGTTCAGCGTCGGCACGGCGTGGCTGGGGGAGCTCGTCGACGACCCGGGACGCTCCGCCCGGCTGACCACCATCGCGCTCGCCGCGGGCTGGGCGGGCGGACCGCTGGTCGCCGGGCTGATGGGCCAGTGGGCTCCGCTGCCGACCGTCCTGCCGTACCTGGTGCACGTCGCGCTCATGGTCGTCGCGGTCGCCCTGCTGCCCGGCGTGCCCGAGACCCTCGGACCCGAGCGGAGGCGCACCGGCGGCCCGCTGGTGAACCTCGGCGTGCCGGTCCACGCGCGGCGCCCGTTCGTGCTGGTCGTGGTGCCGGTGGCGCTCGGGGTCTTCGCCTTCCCCTCGACGGCCGCGACGGTGCTGCCGCTGCTGCTCACCCCTCAGGTGCCGGGCATCGCGGTGGCCGTCGCCGGGATCGTCGCCGGGGTGACGCTCTCGACGGGCGCCCTCGTGCCGCCGCTGCAGCGCCGTCTCGGCGCCGCCCGCGGGGGACCGGTCGGGCTGGGTCTCGGGGCGGTCGGGCTCGGACTGGCCCTGCTCGCGCTCGGCCTCGACGCCTGGCCGCTGCTGCTCCCCGCGGCCCTGCTGCTCGGCGCCGGCTACGGCCTGTGCCTCGCGTCCGGGCTGGCGATGGTCGCCGCCCTCGCCCTGCCCCGCGAGCGCGGCGCCCTGACCGGCACGTTCTACGCGTGCGCCTACCTCGGCTTCGGCGTGCCCTACCTGCTCTCGGCGCTCGCCGGTGACGGCAGCCTGCTCGGGCCGCTCGCCGGGCTCGGCGCCGTCGCGGCACTCCTCGCCGTGCTGCTCGCCCTGCCGGGGGCACGACGGCTCGCCGCCTGAGTCAACGGCGCGGGGCCAGCACCGCCGCGCCGAGCAGCAGGACGCCCGCCAGGCCGAAGCCGGCGACGGGGGAGAGGTGGTAGGGCCCGAGGAACACCGCGGGCGCGGCGGAGGCGCCGAGGAACCGCCCGGCCTGGACCACCGAGACGCCGCCGGCGGTGCCGCCGCGCAGCACCAGGGTGTTGACGCCGACCAGCACCAGCTGGGCGGCCGCGCCCGCGAGCGCCCACACCGCCGCCACCGCGACCACCGAGGGCAGCAGCCCGACGGCCGCGACGAGCACCGCGCCGGCGACCGCCCCGACGCGCACCGACACGCCCGGCCCGACCCGGTCGACCCCGGACCCGATGAGGCGGGCGGTGAGCAGCCCGCACACGCCGAAGCCGGTGAGCAGCAGGCCCCGCAGGCCGGCGCCGAGCGTGAACGCGTCCTCGACGCGCAGGGCCACGAGGAACGACAGGCCACCGAGCGCGCCCCACGCGAGCCCGGCCACGAGGGCCATCCGCAGCACCGGGCGGCGCCACGCGTCGCGCAGCCGCGGCCGGTCGTCCGGCAGGCCCTGCGGATCGGCGGGGAGCCCGGCCACGGCCAGCAGCGCCGCCACCACCGCGACGCCGACGAACGCGGCCCGCCAGTCCAGCGACGCGGCCAGCCCGCCGACCAGCGGCGCGAACGTCATCCCGGCGGCCTGCAGCGAGCCCATGACGCCCAGGGAGCGGCCCAGGCGCTCGGGCGGCGTGACCGTCGCCAGCGACGCCAGCAGCAGCGGCGTCGTGAACGCGTTGGCGGCGCCCTGCAGCGCACGGGCTCCGAGGAAGAGCCACCCGGCGGTCGCGACGGCCCCGAGCAGCGAGAACACCACGTACGCGACGTAGGCCGTGCGGACCGTGCGGCGGGCGCCCCAGCGCTGGCCGAGCGTCCCCGACACCAGCATGAGCAGCGCGAACGGCAGCAGGTACGCCGTCAGCGACGTCGCCGCCGCGGACGGCGACATCCCGAGGTCGGCGCCGAGCTCGGGCAGCATCGAGGCGGTGATCCCGCCGCCGAACGGGCCGAGGAAGCCGCCGGCGTAGAGCGCCGCCAGCTGGAGGCGGCTCGCCGTCGGACGGGGTGGAGCCTCGGTCACCGCTCCCAGGGACCCTTGCCGGGGCCGGGCGGGCCGCCCGCGGTGCCACCGGGACCACCCGAGTCGCCCGGGCCACCCGGCCCGCGGCGGCGCAGGTAGCGCTCGAAGTCGGCGGCGATCTCCTCGCCGGAGGCCTCCTCGAGGTCGGTCTCGGCGTCGCCGGCCTCCTCGAGCGCCTTGACGTACTCGCGCACCTCGTCGTCCTCGTCGGCCATCTCCGAGACCGTGCGCTCCCACTTCTCGGCCTGCTCGGGCAGCCCGCCGAGGGGCACCTCGACGTCGAGGACCTCCTCGACCCGCTGGAGCAGGGCGATCGTGGCCTTCGGCGCCGGCGGCTGCGAGACGTAGTGCGGCACGGCGGCCCAGAACGAGATCGCGGGGATGCCGGCCTGGACGCAGGCGTCGTTGAGGACGCCGGTGATGCCCGTGGGCCCCTGGTAGCGCGAGCTCGACAGGCCGTAGCGGGCGGCCGAGGCCTTGTCGAACGACGAGCCGGTGACCGGCACCGGACGGGTGTGCGGGGTGTCGGCCAGCAGCGCACCGAGCGTGATCACCGTGGTGACGCCGAGCTCCTCGGCCTTCGCGACGATCTCGGCGACGAACGAGCGCCACCGCATGTTCGGCTCGATGCCGCGCACCAGCACGAGGTCGCGCTCGGAGCCCGGCGGGCGGCAGAGCGTGAAGCGCGTGGTCGGCCAGTCGATGGCACGGCTGATCCCGTCGACCAGCCGCACGGTCGGGCGGGAGACCTGGAAGTCGTAGTAGTCCTCGGGGTCGATCGCACCCAGCTCGGCCGCGTCCCAGTTCAGGGTGAGGTGCTCGACGGCCGTGCTGGCCGCGTCGCCGGCGTCGTTCCACCCCTCGAACGCGCACAACATGACCGGGTCGGACAGCTCGCGAGCAGGGATTCCTCGGTCGTCGGAGGCGGTCACCGGCCCAGCTTACGGGTCGTGACGAGGCTCGCAGTGCACGCGGACCGGCTCCTCGATCACGTTACGATCGTTCGATGACTACGTCGAGTGAGTCTGATTTCCTGACCGCCCTGCACTCCCGCGTTCTCATCGGCGATGGTGCCATGGGGACCGCGCTGCAGGACCAGGACCTCTCGCTCGACGACTTCGAGCAGCTCGAGGGCTGCAACGAGATCCTCAACGTCTCGCGTCCCGACGCGGTGCTCACCGTGCACCAGGGCCACCTCGAGGCCGGCGCCGACGTCATCGAGACCAACACCTTCGGCACGAACTGGCCGAACCTCAACGAGTACGACATCGCCGACCGGATCCGCGAGCTCTCGCTCGAGGGCACGAAGATCGCGCGGCAGGCGGCCGACGAGTACGCGACATCCGAGCGTCCCCGCTTCGTCTTCGGCTCCAACGGCCCCGGCACCAAGCTCCCCACGCTCGGGCACGCCCCGTTCGCCAAGCTGCGCGACGCCTACGTCGAGTCGGTGCTCGGCCAGCTCGAGGGCGGCGCCGACGCGATCCTCGTCGAGACCTGCCAGGACCTGCTGCAGGCGAAGTCGGCCATCCTCGGTGCCTACCGGGCGATGGACCAGTACGGCAGGCGTGTCCCGGTCATCTGCCACGTCACGGTCGAGCTCACGGGGACCATGCTCGTCGGTTCCGAGATCACCGCGGCCCTGACGGCCCTCGAGCCCCTGGGCATCGACGGCATCGGCCTCAACTGCGCCACCGGACCGGCCGAGATGAGCGAGCACCTGCGCGCCCTCAGCCGCCAGAGCCGCATCCCGGTCAGCGTCATGCCCAACGCCGGCCTGCCCGAGCTCGGCCCGAACGGCCCCGAGTACCCCCTGCAGCCCGACGAGCTCGCCGACTACTGCGCCTCGTTCATCACCGACTACGGCCTCCAGCTCGTCGGCGGCTGCTGCGGCACCACGAACGACCACGTCAGGGCCCTGGCCGAGAAGTGCAAGGACCTCACGCCCACCCCGCGCGACCCGAAGCCCGAGCCGGGCCTCGCCTCGATGTACCAGGCCGTCCCGTTCCGCCAGGACACCGGCCTGCTGATGATCGGCGAGCGCTCCAACGCCAACGGCTCGAAGGCGTTCCGCGAGGCGATGGTCGAGGACGACTACGAGAAGTGCGTGGACATCGCGAAGGCGCAGACCCGCGAGGGTGCGCACTTCATGGACCTCTGCATCGACTACGTCGGGCGTGACGGCGAGGCGGACATGGACCGCCTCGCCCACGACGTGTCCACCGCGTCGACGTTGCCGGTGGTGCTCGACTCCACCGAGCCCGACGTGCTGCGGGTCGGCCTCGAGCAGCTCGGTGGCCGCTCGGCCGTCAACTCGGTGAACTACGAGGACGGCGCCGGGCCCGACTCGCGGTTCCAGAAGATCATGCGCATCGCCAAGGAGCACGGCGCCGCGGTGGTCGGCCTGTGCATCGACGAGGAGGGCCAGGCCCGCACCGCCGAGTGGAAGACGCGGGTGGCCTTCCGGATCATCGAGGACCTCACCGAGAACTGGGGCATGCGGGTCGAGGACATCATCATCGACTGCCTGACGTTCCCGATCTCCACCGGCCAGGAGGAGGTCCGCCGCGACGGCATCGAGACGATCGAGGCGATCAAGCAGCTCAAGGAGCGCTACCCGGAGGTCCAGACGACGCTGGGCCTGTCGAACATCTCGTTCGGCCTCAACCCGGCGGCGCGCCAGGTGCTCAACTCGGTGTTCCTCAACGAGTGCGTCGAGGCCGGGCTCGACAGCGCGATCCTCAACGCCTCGAAGATCCTGCCGATGTCGCAGATCGACGACGACGCCCGCGAGGCCGCTCTCGACCTGGTGTACGACCGCCGGCACGAGGAGCGCAACACCCCCGACCCGCTCCAGTACTTCATGGGCATCTTCGAGGGTGTCTCGGCCGCGTCGGCCAAGGACGCGCGCGCCGAGGAGCTCGCGGCGCTGCCGCTGTTCGACCGCCTGGAGCGGCGCATCGTCGACGGCGACCGCAACGGCCTCGAGGCCGACCTCGACGCGGGGATGGAGGAGAAGGACCCGCTCGAGATTATCAACGAGACGCTGCTGGCCGGCATGAAGACCGTCGGCGAGCTCTTCGGCGCCGGCAAGATGCAGCTGCCGTTCGTGCTGGCCTCGGCCGAGGTCATGAAGGCCGCGGTGGCCTACCTCGAGCCGCACATGGAGGCGACCGACAACTCCGGCAAGGGCAAGATCCTGCTGGCGACGGTCAAGGGCGACGTCCACGACATCGGCAAGAACCTCGTGGACATCATCCTGTCCAACAACGGCTACGACGTGGTCAACATCGGTATCAAGCAGCCGATCAACGCCATCCTCGAGGCGGCCGAGGAGAACAAGGTCGACGCCATCGGGATGTCCGGGCTGCTGGTGAAGTCCACCGTGGTCATGAAGGACAACCTCCAGGAGATGAACGAGCGCGGCGTCGCCGACAAGTACCCGGTGCTGCTCGGCGGGGCGGCGCTGACCCGGTCCTACGTCGAGAACGACCTCGGCGAGCTGTTCCAGGGCGACGTCCGGTACGCGAAGGACGCCTTCGAGGGCCTGCGCCTCATGGACTCGGTGATGACCGGTGACGGTCCCTCCGAGGAGGAGAAGGCCAAGGCCGCGGAGCGCAAGGAGCGCCGCGAGCGCTCGAACCGCATCAAGGCCAAGCGCGAGGCCGAGGCCGGCGAGGAGAACCCGGCGTTCGACCCGGACGCGATCTCCGACGTCGCACGGCGCATCGAGGTCCCGCAGCCGCCGTTCTGGGGCACCCGCGTGGTCCGCGGCCTGCGCCTGCAGGACTTCGCCGCGCTGCTCGACGAGCGCGCCACCTTCTTCGGGCAGTGGGGCCTGCGCGGCGAGAAGGGCGGCGACGGCCCGAGCTACGAGGAGCTCGTCGAGACCGAGGGCCGCCCGCGCCTGCGCTCCTGGCTCGACCGGCTGCAGTCCGAGGGCATCACCAGCCACGCCGCGCTGGTCACCGGGTACTTCCCGGTGATCTCCGAGGGCCAGGACGTCGTCGTGCTCGACGAGGCCAAGCCCGACGCCGGCGAGCTGCACCGCTTCGCGTTCCCGCGCCAGAAGCGCGACCGGCGCCTGTGCCTCGCCGACTTCTTCCGCACCCGCGACGAGGCCCGCGAGCTCGGCGGCGTCGACGTCATGCCGATGAACCTCGTGACGATGGGCCAGCCCATCGCCGACTTCGCCAACACCCTGTTCGCGGAGAACGCCTACCGCGACTACCTCGAGGTCCACGGCCTGGGCGTGCAGCTCACCGAGGCGCTGGCGGAGTACTGGCACCGCCGGGTGCGCGAGGAGCTGACGTTCGCCGACGGCTCGACGATGGCCGACCAGGACCCGGCCGACGTCAACGAGTACTTCAAGCTCGGCTACCGCGGCGCCCGCTTCTCGCTCGGCTACGGTGCCTGCCCGAACGTCGAGGACCGGGCGAAGATCGTCGACCTGCTCGACCCGCACCGCATCGGCGTCGAGCTCTCCGACGAGGACCAGCTGCACCCCGAGCAGTCGACCGACGCGTTCGTGGTGCACCACCCGGAGGCCAAGTACTTCAATGTCTGATCTGGCGGCCGTCCTGTGGGACATGGACGGCACGCTGGTGGACTCCGAGCGGCTCTGGGACGTGTCGCTGGCCGACCTCGCCGCGCACCTCGGCGGCGGGATCTCGGCCGCGACGCGCGAGGACCTCGTCGGGTCGTCGCTGCCGCGGTCGGTGGCGGCGGTCCGTGCCGAGGTGGGCCTCGACCCGGACGACCGGGCCGGCGTCGACGCCGACGGGCGCTGGCTGCTGGAGCGCACCAAGGAGCTGTTCGCCCACGACCTGCCGTGGCGCCCCGGCGCCCGGGAGGCCCTGGCCGCGGTGCGCGCCTCCGGGCTCGCCACGGCGCTGGTCACCAGCACCTACCGCGAGCTCACCGACGTCGCGCTGGACACGATCGGCCGGGGGTTCTTCGACGTCACGGTGTGCGGCGACGAGGTCGCGGCCACCAAGCCCGACCCCGCGCCCTACCGGCGGGCGGCCGAGCTGCTGGGCGTCGACCCGGCCGCGTGCGTCGCGGTGGAGGACTCCCCGACGGGGACGCGCTCGGCGGTCGCCGCCGGCGCCACCGTGCTCGTCGTGCCCTCCGAGGTCGCGGTGCCCGCGGGGGAGCGGCGCGTGCTGCGCGCGAGCCTCGTCGGGCTCACCGTCGACGACCTCCGGGCTGCCCTCGCCGGTGAGGAGGCCGGCCGGGCCGCCGACCACCCGACGCCGTCCGGGGCGCACTGAGCGCCGGGCGGTGCGGGCCACGGTCGGCCCAGCGTGCACCCACGTTCGGGGGAATCCGCCGGTCGGTGTCCCGGCCGACCGTCCGTTCGGCGCGTGCGGACGCCCGGACGGCGCGATCAGCGCCGGATCTCCGAACCGCCGGGGCCGCCCGAGGGAACCCACGTGGTGCGACCCGGAACGACCACGTGCGACGATGGCTCGACGTGAAGACCTTCGATGAGCTCTTCTCCGAGCTCGCCGTCAAGGCACGTGACCGTCCGACCGGGTCGGGGACCGTCGCCGCCCTCGATGACGGGCTGCACGCCCAGGGCAAGAAAGTGCTCGAGGAGGCCGGCGAGGTGTGGATCGCGGCCGAGTACGAGTCCGACGACAAGCTGGCCGAGGAGATCTCCCAGCTGCTCTACCGCGTCCAGGTGATCATGCTGGGGCGCGGGCTCACGCTCGACCAGGTGTACAAGCACCTGTAGTGGACACCGATCCGGTGTCAGGAGGAGAAGCACCATGCTCCGCGTCGCCGTCCCGAACAAGGGATCCCTCGCCGAGGAGGCGTCGACGATGCTGCGCGACGCCGGCTACCGGCAACGTGCGGACAGCCGCGACCTGAGCCTGCACGACGAGGCCAACAGCGTCACCTTCTTCTACCTGCGCCCGAAGGACATCGCGACCTACGTGTCCGAGGGCCAGCTGCACCTGGGGATCACGGGCCACGACCTCACCGAGGAGTCGAGCGCGTCGGTCAAGCAGCTGCTCCAGCTCGGGTTCGGGCAGTCGAAGTTCCGCTACGCGGCGCCGACGCGCAACGAGTGGACGGTGCAGGACCTCGCGGGCAAGCGGATCGCGACGTCCTACCCGCGGCTCGTCCGCGCGAACCTGGCGCAGCAGCGGATCGCGGCCAAGGACGTGATCCGGCTCGACGGCGCGGTCGAGATCTCGATCGAGCTCGGGGTGGCCGACGCCATCGCCGACGTCGTGAGCTCCGGGCGGACGCTGGCGCAGCACGGGCTGACCGCGATCGGCGAGCCGATCACCGAGTCGGAGGCGGTCATCATCGACCGCAACGCCAAGTTCGACCAGGTGCCCGACACCCCGGACACCGAGCGCGCCAAGAGCCGGTTCGTGGAGCGCCTGCGCGGCGTCGTCTACGCCCGCCGTTACGTCATGCTCGACTACGACTGCCCGGTGGACCTGCTCGACCGCGCCGTCGAGCTGACCCCGGGCATCGAGTCGCCGACGGTCGCGCCCCTCTCGAACGACAAGTTCGTCGCCGTCCGCGCGATGGTCGAGCGCAAGCGGGTCAACGACATCATGGACGAGCTCGCCGACCTCGGCGCCACGGGCATCGTGACGTCGTCGCTGCAGTCCTGCCGCGCCATCGGCGTCCCGCAGAACGGCCGCTGACGCGCTAGCGGGGCCGGACGGTCAGGGCCTGCGCGGCCCGGCCGACCGGCCCGTGCTCGTCGTGGAGCACCGAGAACGCCGTGCCCGCGCCCTCGGGCCCGATGACGCTGTCGGCGTCGAGCCCGATCCACTCGCCGCGCGGCGGCCGGTGGACGTGCAGCGTCAGGTCGGTGTTGACGAAGAGCCAGTCGTTGAGGTCGAGGCGGGCGGCGGCGCCGTTGGTGGAGTCGGCGACCGCGGCCAGGCGTTGCCACGGCGTCGGCTCCTCGCCCTCGACGACGGGCACCCGCAGCTGGCCCCAGGCGCGCCCCGGACCGGACTCGCCGAGGTGCCCGGCGAGCCAGCGCCAGTCCAGCGCGTCGAGGTAGCCCGGCAGCCACCCCTCCGGCGTCGGGATGACGCGGCCCTCGTCCGGCCCCGGCAGGCCCGGCCCGGGGGCCGTCGCGGCCGCCGTCGTGTCGGTGACGCCGAGGCGCCAGCCGCTGGCCCGCGCCACCGCCCGACCCGACGCCGCGAGCTCGGCGACGACCAGCTCGATGGTGCGCCCGGCCCGCTCGACCCGGCTGGTGACGGTCAGCTCGCCCATCGGCACCCGGCCGAGGACCTCGACGGTCAGGCGCGAGAGCACCATCTCCGCGCGCGGCGCGCAGCGCTCCAGGGCCCGGACCAGCAGGGCACTCGGCGGGCCCATGTGCTGGCCGTCGGGGAACCACGGCCCCGCGGTGGAGCCCGTGGCGAGCACCCGCTGGGCGTCCGGCGGGTCGTCCGCCGCGGGCGGCAGCAGCCGGAGGAACGGGTCGGTCACGAGGGTCACGAGGGCGTCTCTCCGGTGCGGGGGAGCGGGATCCCGGGCCAGCCGGGGTAGGGCGGCGGCGTGCCGTCCCAGGCGGGGCAGAGGGGCCGGTGCGCGCAGTACCCGCAGCCGGGCCCGGGGTTCGGACGGAAGTCGCCGGTGGGGGCGGCGCGCCGGATCGCGGCCCACACGGCGCGCAGGACGCCGGCGAACCGCTCGAGCTCGCCGGGCGTGGGCCGCAGCGTCAGCGTCGTCGCGTCCCCGAGGTGCAGCAGGCGCACGGTGGGTGCGACCCCGCGCGTGCGTGCGAGCAGCAGCGCGTAGAAGCGCACGCCGAACATCGCGCGCCCCTCGCCGCGCACCGGCGGCGCGGGACCGGACTTGTAGTCGACCACCGTGAGCCCGTCGAGCCCGACGTCGAGGCGGTCGAGGTAGCCGCGGAGGGGCGTGCCGTCCTCCATCTCCGCCTCGACCCGCAGCTCCCGGCCCTCCGCCGTGACCGTGCGCGGGTCCTCGACGGCGTAGTAGCCCGCGAGCAGGGCGTCGAGCCGGGCCGCGGCGTCGTCGCCGAGGCGGTCGCGGTCCGCGTCGTCGAGCTCGTCGAGGAGGGTGCGGGCGAGCTGCTGCGCCGTCTCCGGCCGGCGCTCGTCGGGCGCGAGCCCGTGCAGCCGCTCGAGCACCGCGTGGACGAGCGTGCCCCGCAGCGCCCCGGGTGACGGCGTCTCGGGCAGCCGGTCGACCGCGCGGAAGCGGTAGAGCAGGGCGCAGCGCCGGAAGTCGACCGCCCGCGACGGCGAGAGTGCCGGCGGGCGCGGCGGGGCCGCGACCTCTGCTCCCAGCTCCGTGCTCACGATCCGCAGGCTAGATGACCGCCCCGACACCGCCCTCACGGTCGTTGTCGATCTCCACGGCGACCGTGGGGGCGGGTTGACCTCTGCCGGGCCGCTCCCTCACCCCGCCCGCCCGCGACCGCGAGCGGCACGTTGCGCTCGTCGCGAGCGCCGCCCTGCCGCGCGGGGACCCACGCACCGGTGCCTAGGGTGTGCCGCCGTGCAGAACGAGGTGGGTGAGGAGCGCGGTCCCGCGCGCAGCGGGCCGTTCCTCCCCGGGGACCGGGTGCAGCTCACCGACCCCAAGGGACGGCACTTCAGCCTCGTCCTCGAGCGGGGGCAGAGCTACCACACCCACCGCGGCGCCATCGACCACGACAAGCTGATCGGCGCCCCCGAGGGCAGCGTCGTGCACTCCGCCGCCAACACCCCCTACCTCGCGCTGCGGCCGCTGCTGCCGGACTACGTGCTGGCCATGCCGCGCGGGGCGCAGGTCATCTACCCGAAGGACGCCGCGCAGATCCTCATGTGGGGCGACGTCTTCCCGGGCGCCCGGGTGCTCGAGGCCGGGGCGGGGTCCGGCGCGCTGACCTGCAGCCTCCTGCGCGCGGTCGGCCCCTCGGGCCACGTGCGGTCCTACGAGGTCCGCGCCGACCACGCCGAGCACGCGGTCGCCAACGTCGAGCGCTTCTTCGGTGAACGCCCCGACACCTGGGACCTGCGGGTGGGCGACCTCGCCGACCACGACCCCACGGAGCCGGACGGGACCGCCGACCGCGTCGTGCTCGACATGCTGGCGCCGTGGGACGTGCTGCCGGTGGTCCGGGAGACGCTCGTGCCCGGCGGCGTGCTGGTCGGCTACGTGGCCACCACGACCCAGCTCTCGACGCTGACGGAGGCGCTGCGCGAGCAGGCCTGCTGGACCGAGCCGCAGGCGTGGGAGGCGATGGTGCGGCCGTGGCACGCGGTCGGTCTGGCCGTCCGTCCGGAGCACCGCATGATCGCCCACACCGCGTTCCTGGTGACCGCGCGGCGGCTGGCCGACGGCGTCACGCCACCCCGCGTCCAGCGCCGACCGAGCCGAGGCTGACCCTCCGTGCACGGCGACGTCCCCAGGTGCCCGAAGACTCACCCTGGGTGACCTGACGCAAGAGGGGTGCGTGAGAACTCCGTCACCGGCGCGCTACTCCACGGACACCTCGATTCGCGGGTACGGTTCTAGCCACGGAGTAGCGGAGGAGGGCGCCGTGACGGCTGACGACGACCCCAGGGGCCGATCCGACAGGGCAGACAACGCCGGCCGCGGCGAGCGACACGACCGCGGCTCGGCGGACATGGCAGCACAGGTGCGCTTCCTCGAGGACGAGGTCGCGCTGTTGCGTCGCAAGCTGACCGAATCCCCTCGGCACGCGCGCATCCTCGAGCAGCGTCTCGGCGAGGCGCAGCAGCGCGTCGCCCAGCTGACCGAACGCAACGACAAGCTCACCGAGACCCTCAAGGAGGCCCGGGCCCAGCTCGTGGCGCTCCGCGAGGAGGTCGACCGTCTCGCGCAGCCGCCGTCGAGCTACGGCGTCTTCCTCGAGGCGTTCGAGGACTCGACGGTGGACGTGTTCACGTCCGGCCGCCGCATGCGCGTCGCCGTCTCGCCGGCGGTGGAGGTGGCCGACCTGGTCCGCGGGCAGTCCCTGCGGCTCAACGAGGCGCTCACCGTGGTCGAGGCCGGCAGCTACGAGCGCATCGGCGAGGTGGTCGCGCTCCGGGAGATCCTCACCGAGGAGGACGGCACCCGGAACCGCGCGCTCATCATCGGCAACGCCGACGAGGAGCGGATCGTCCACCTGGCCGAGTCGCTGCTCGCCGCGGGCGGGCCGGAGCTCAAGCCCGGCGACTCGCTGATGGTCGACACCCGCGTGGGCTACGCCTACGAGAAGGTGCCGAAGGCCGAGGTCGAGGAGCTCGTCCTCGAAGAGGTCCCCGACGTCGCCTACACCGACATCGGCGGGCTCTCGCGGCAGATCGACTCCATCCGCGACGCGGTGGAGCTCCCGTTCCTGCACGCCGACCTGTTCCGGACCTACCAGCTGCGTCCGCCCAAGGGCGTGTTGCTCTACGGCCCGCCCGGGTGCGGCAAGACGCTCATCGCCAAGGCCGTGGCCAACTCGCTGGCGAAGAAGGTCGCCGAGACGCGCGGCGAGGACAGCCGCGACGTCAAGGCGCACTTCCTCAACATCAAGGGCCCGGAGCTGCTCAACAAGTTCGTCGGCGAGACCGAGCGGCACATCCGGATGATCTTCCAGCGGGCGCGCGAGAAGGCGTCCGAGGGCACCCCGGTGATCGTGTTCTTCGACGAGATGGACTCGATCTTCCGCACCCGCGGGTCCGGCGTGTCGAGCGACGTCGAGACGACGATCGTGCCCCAGCTCCTGAGCGAGATCGACGGTGTCGAGGGGCTCGAGAACGTCATCGTGATCGGCGCCTCGAACCGCGAGGACATGATCGACCCCGCGATCCTGCGGCCGGGCCGGCTCGACGTGAAGATCAAGATCGAGCGTCCGGACGCCGAGGCGGCCCAGGACATCTTCGCGAAGTACCTGATCGACGGCCTGCCGCTGCACGAGGACGACGTCGACGAGTTCGGCGGCAACCGCGCGGCCTGCCTCGAGGGCATGATCGAGCGGGTCGTCGAGCGGATGTACGCCGAGACCGACGACAACCGGTTCCTCGAGGTCACCTACGCCAACGGGGACAAGGAGGTCCTGTACTTCAAGGACTTCAACTCCGGCGCGGTCATCGAGAACATCGTCGGGCGGGCGAAGAAGTCGGCGATCAAGTCCGAGCTGGAGAGCTCGCAGCCCGGTCTGCGGGTGCAGCACCTGCTCGACGCCGTGGTCGACGAGTTCGCCGAGTCCGAGGACCTGCCCAACACGACCAACCCGGACGACTGGGCGCGGATCTCGGGCAAGAAGGGCGAGCGGATCGTCTACATCCGCACGCTCGTCACCGGCAAGGGAGCGACGCAGGGCAAGGAGATCGACACCGCGTCGAACACCGGCCAGTACCTGTGACCGGGCCGGTACCTGTGACAGTGGGTACCGTGTAGGGCATGACCGACAGCGCACGCCGGCCGTCCCGCCAGGACCGCAACGAGGTCCGCGGGGCGGCCGGTGTCGCGTCGGAGGCCGTCGACATCATCTCCCGGCCGGTGCAGGGCACCCACGAGGCGATCGCCGGCACGGTGTTCGGCGCGCTGCGCCGCGTCGGGCTCGGGCCGGCCTCGAAGCCCGTGCAGGTGATGCACGACGGCATCAGCACCGGCGTCTACGCCGCCGTCCGCGGCATCTCGCACCTCGCCGGGCGCGGCGTCGGCGCGGCCGCGGCGCTGGCCCGTCCGGGCGAGTGGCGCCCGATCACGGGGTCGCCGCGCGGCGCCGTGCTCACCGGGGCGATCAACGGGCTGGTCGGCGACCACATGGTCGCCCTCGACAACGACCTCGCCGTCCCCATGACGCTGTACACGGCCACGGTGGCCGACTCCTACGGCGAGCAGTACGGCGAGCTGCCGACCGACCCCGAGGCCCTGCGGACGGTGGTGTGCGACCACCCGGACCGCGACCTCACCCGCCTCGTGCTGTTCGTCCACGGCCTCGGCGAGACCGAGCACGCCTGGCGGCTCTACGGCGAGGCCAGCGCGGGGGAGGGCTACGCCGAGCGCGTCGCCTCGGCGACGGGCGCCACGCCGCTGCTGCTGCGCTACAACACCGGCCTGCGCATCGCCGACAACGGTGCCGCGCTCTCGATGGTGCTCACCGACCTGTGGCGACGCTGGCCCGAGCAGGTGAGCCGCCTCGACCTCGTGGGGCACTCCATGGGCGGGCTGGTCCTGCGCCACGCGTGCCACCACGCCGTGCAGACCGGTCAGCCGTGGGTCGGCGCCGTCCGGCGGATGATCTACCTCGGCTCGCCGCACCGCGGGGCGCCCCTGGCCCACCGCGTCGACCAGCTGGCCACGCAGCTCTCGCGGTGGTCCCGGTCGCGCACGTGGGGCGAGTTCCTCGACCGCCGCTCGGCGGGCATCCGCGACCTCGTGGCCGGGGTGTCGGACACCGAGGTGCCGCTGCTCGCCCACGCGTCGCACCACGCCGTGGCCGCCTGTGTCACGAGCTCCGAGCACCACCCGCTGGCCAACGCGCTCGGCGACCTGCTGGTGCCCGTCGACTCGGCCCGCGGCGCGCTGACCGACGTCGAGCCGCTGACGTCGTCGCACCACTTCCACCTGCTCAACGACCCGGACGTGCACGAGCACCTCATGCGCTGGCTGACGGCCCCCGACGACGAGGACGAGCCGGCCCCGTGAGCGGGCGCCGCGCGCGCCTCGTGGTGCTCGGCGCCCTCACCGCCGCGGCCCCGCTGTCGCTGGACACCTACCTGCCGGCGCTGCCGGCCCTCACCGCCGACCTCGCGACGACGCCGTCGGTGGCGCAGCTGTCGCTGACGTCGTGCCTGGTCGGGCTGGCGTTGGGCCAGCTGGTGGCCGGCCCGCTCTCCGACGTGCTCGGGCGGCGGCGCCCGATGCTCGTGGGCGCGGCCGGGTTCGCGGTGGTGTCGGCCCTGTGCGCGGTGGCGCCGAGCATCGAGGTCCTCGTCGCGCTGCGCCTGGCCCAGGGGCTGCTCGGGGCGGTCGGGATCGTCGTGGCCAGGGCGGTAGTGCGCGACACCAGCGACGCCACGCGCTCGGCCCGGGCGTTCGCGACGCTCATGCTCGTCTCCGGGGTGGCCCCCATCGTCGCGCCGGTGCTCGGCGGGCAGCTCCTGCGGGTGACCAGCTGGCGCGGCGTGTTCGTGGTCCTCGCCGTCTACGGGGCGCTGTCCGGGCTGGCGGTGCTGGCGCTCGTGCGCGAGTCGCTGCCCCCGACCCGGCGGCGGGCGGGCAGCGCGGCGGCCACGATCGCGTCGTTCCGCGTGCTGCTGGCCGACCGCCGGGTGCTGGCGTGCGTCCTGGCCGCCGGTCTGCTGTTCTCGGCGATGTTCGCCTACATCTCCGGCTCGACCTTCGTGCTGCAGGACCTCTACGGGCTCTCGCCGCAGGCGTTCTCCGGGGTCTTCGCGGCCAACTCGGTCGGGATCGTGGCGTCGGTGCAGCTCGCCGGGCGCCTGGCGGGCTCCGGGCGGGTGCGACCCGAGCGCCTGCTCGTCGGCGGCCTGGGCATCGCCGTGCTCGGCACCGGGGTGCTGCTGGCCTCGGCGCTGCTCGACGCCGGGCTGGGCGGCATCGTCGCCGGGCTGTTCGTGACCGTCGTCGGGGTGGGTCAGGTCCTGCCCAGCGCCACGACGCTGACCCTCGCCGACCACCCCGAGCACGCCGGCAGCGCGTCGGCCCTGCTCGGCACGGCCCAGTTCCTCGTCGGGGCCGGGACCGCGCCGCTGGTGGGCCTCGCGGGCGGGCGCTCGGCGGTGCCGATGGCGGCCACCATGGCGGCCGCGGTGGTGCTGGGCGCGGTCGTGTTCGGGGTCCTGTGGCGCACCGCAGGACGCGCGGCGACGTAGGGTCGGGGCCATGACGGCACGCCGCATCATGGGCACCGAGATCGAGTACGGCATCTCCGTCCCCGGCGACCCGGCGGCGAACCCGGTGATCACCTCGACGCAGATCGTGCTGGCCTACGCGGCCGCGGCGGACGTCCCGCGGGCCCGCCGGGCGCGGTGGGACTACGAGGTCGAGTCGCCGCTGCGCGACGCCCGGGGCTTCGACCTGGGCCCGAGTGCCGGCCCGCCGCCCGATGCGGGCGACCTCGACGACCTGGGCGCGGCCAACGTCATCCTCACCAACGGCGCGCGGCTCTACGTCGACCACGCGCACCCGGAGTTCTCCGCCCCCGAGGTCACCACCCCGCGCGACGCGGTGATCTGGGATAAGGCGGGGGAGCGGGTGATGGAGGACGCCGCCGAGCGGGCCGCCACCGTCCCGGGCACCCCGCGCATCCAGCTCTACAAGAACAACATCGACAACAAGGGCGCGAGCTACGGCTCCCACGAGAACTACCTGTGCGCCCGCCAGACGCCGTTCCCCACCATCATCACGGGCCTGACGCCGTTCTTCGCGTCGCGGCAGGTCGTGGTCGGCGCGGGCCGGGTGGGTCTCGGGGCGTCCGGCGACGAGCCCGGGTTCCAGCTCTCCCAGCGCGCCGACTACATCGAGGTCGAGGTCGGCCTGGAGACGACGCTCAAGCGCGGCATCATCAACACCCGCGACGAGCCGCACGCCGACGCCGACAAGTACCGGCGCCTGCACGTCATCATCGGCGACGCGACGCTGGCCGAGTACTCGACGTACCTCAAGGTCGGCACGACGGCGCTGGTCCTCTCGATGATCGAGGCCGGCGTCCGGTTCGACGACCTGCGCCTGCTCGAGCCCGTGCGCTCGGTGCACCGCATCAGCCACGACCCGACGCTGAAGACCACCGTCGAGCTCTCGGACGGCCGCAGGATGACGGCGCTGGACCTCCAGCACGCCTATCTCGAGCGCGCCTGGAAGCACGAGGAGACCAGCGGCGACGGCGAGATCGACCCGATGACCCGTGAGGTGCTCGACACCTGGCAGCAGGTGCTCGACGACCTCGGCACCGACCCGCTGCGCTGCGCCGACCGCCTCGACTGGGTGGCCAAGCTCAACCTGCTGCAGGGCTACCAGCAGCGCGACAACCTGCCCTGGGACTCGCCGAAGCTGCACCTCATCGACCTGCAGTACGCCGACGTCCGGCAGGGCAAGGGCCTCTACAACCGGCTCGTGGCCCGCGGGTCCATCAAGCGCCTGGTCAGCGAGGACGAGGTCCGCTCCGCCGTCACCCACCCGCCGGAGGACACGCGCGCGTACTTCCGCGGCCGGTGCCTCGAGCGCTACCCCGCGGAGGTCGCCGCGGCGTCGTGGGACTCCGTCATCTTCGACCTGGGCCGGGAGTCGCTCGTGCGCATCCCCACCCTGGAACCGCTGCGGGGCACCCGCGGGCACGTCGGGGAGCTCATCGACAACTCCGCGGACGCGACGGCGCTGGTGGAGGCCCTCACGCGGGGGTAGTCGCGCGCCGAGGCGCCGCAGCCCGGCGCTCCTCCGTCGCGCGTCCAGCGCCGCCGGCGCGTGGGCTGACGCGGGCGGACGTCGCTCCCGATCTGTAGGGTTCGAACTGCAGTACCTCGCTGTACGAAGGGACCCCGGGAGGCACCCCATGGCGCAGGAACAGACCCAGCGGCAGGGCGGGGGCGACGACGGCGACGGCGGCGAGGACTCGACCGCCGCCGGCCAGGAGCGCCGCGAGAAGCTCGGTGAGGACGTCGACACGATCCTCGACGAGATCGACGACGTGCTCGAGGAGAACGCCGAGGACTTCGTCCGGGCGTACGTCCAGAAGGGCGGCCAGTAACCTCCCGGCGAGCCCCGAGCCCGCCGGCACCACAGAGACACCACGCCGCCCCCGTGGCACGGCCGCCCTGGTCGAGCCGCGGGGGCGGCGGTCCATTCCCCGACACACCTGCCCCGCACACCTGCCCCGACACACCTGCCCTAGGAGCGCCCCACCGATGGAGCCCTCGTCGGCCCTGCCCCCGGCCTACTTCTCCGCCGGGACGGCCTCGTTCGTCGACTTCCTGCGGGAGGTGCGGCCCGACCTGCTGCCCGGCGCGACGGCGCGGCCGGTGACCGCCGAGCAGGCGGGACCGGTGGCCCCCCACGGCACGACGATCGTCGCCGCCACGTTCTCCGGCGGCGTCGCCATCGCCGGCGACCGCCGCGCCACGATGGGCAACCTGATCTCCCAGCGCGACATGCAGAAGGTGTACGTCACCGACGACTGGTCGGCCGCGGGGATCGCGGGCACCGCCGGGATCGCCGTCGAGGCGGTCCGGCTGTTCACCGTCGAGCTGCAGCACTACGAGAAGATCGAGGGCGTCCCGCTCACCTTCGACGGCAAGGCCAACAAGCTGGCCGGCATGGTGCGCGGCAACCTCGGCGCCGCCATGCAGGGCCTGTCGTTCGTGCCGCTGTTCGTCGGTTTCGACGTCGACGCCGCCGACCCGGCCCGCGCCGGGCGCATCGTCTCCTACGACGTCGTCGGCAGCCGCAGCG
The DNA here is from genome assembly GCF_039542135.1 of Actinomycetospora chlora. Lineage (NCBI taxonomy): Bacteria > Bacillati > Actinomycetota > Actinomycetes > Pseudonocardiales > Pseudonocardiaceae > Actinomycetospora > Actinomycetospora chlora. The sequence goes on along the minus strand of NZ_BAABHO010000008.1, from coordinate 88,661 downwards.
AGGAGACCCACTACGCGGGCGTCGGCTCCGGGTCGCTGTTCGCGAAGTCGTCGCTCAAGAAGCGTCACGACCCGGACGGCTCGCGCGACGACGTCGTGCGCACCCTCGTCGAGGCGCTCTACGACGCCGCCGACGACGACAGCGCCACCGGCGGCCCGGACACCATCCGCGCGATCTACCCGATCGTGGTCACCATCGACGCCGAGGGCGCGGTGCAGCTGCCCGAGGACGAGACGGCCGCCGTCGCCGAGGCCGTCGTCGCCGGACGCCGCGAGCGTCCGGGCGGCTGAGCAGCACCCTTCCCCCTCCACCGAGCCCACAGACCCAGGAGCGCTCCCCGCCATGACGATGCCGTTCTACGCGTCGGTCGACCAGCTGATGCGCGACCGCTCGGACCTCGCGCGCAAGGGCATCGCGCGGGGCCGCAGCGTCGTCGTGCTGACGTTCGCCGGCGGCGTGCTCTTCGTGGCGGAGAACCGCTCGAACTCCCTGCGCAAGGTCTCGGAGATCTACGACGCGCTGGGGTTCGCGGCCGTCGGGCGCTACAACGAGTTCGAGAACCTGCGCACCGCCGGCATCCGCTTCGCCGACGTGCGCGGCTACTCCTACGACCGCCGCGACGTCTCGGGCCGGTCGCTGGCCAACGCGTACGCCCAGATCCTCGGCGCCAGCTTCATCGAGCAGCAGAAGCCGTTCGAGGTCGAGCTGTGCGTCGCCGAGGTCGGCGACACCCCGGAGCGCGACAAGCTCTTCCGCATCACCTACGACGGCTCGATCTCCGACGAGCCGCGCTTCGTGGTGATGGGCGGCACCACCGAGCCGATCTCCGCGGCCCTGCGGAGCTCGTACTCCGAGGGGCTCGAGCTCGGCGAGGCGCTGCGCATCGCCCTCGAGGCCCTGCAGGCCGCCAACGGCTCGTCGAGCGGGTCGTCGAGCACCGAGGACCGCACGCTGGGCGTCGACGCCCTGGAGGTCGCCGTCCTCGACCGCACCCGCCGCCCGCGCCGCGCGTTCCGCCGCGTCACCGGGGCGGCCCTCGCCGCCCTGCTGCCCAGCGGCGAGCAGGCGGCGACCGAGCCGGCCGAGACCCCGGCCGACGACACCGGCGCCGGCGACGAGGTCTCGGGCGCGGGAGGCGCCGACCCCTCGGCCTGACGCGGTATCGATGCCGCGGATGGCCTTCCGTCCCGGGCGCGGGGACACCAGGCTGGGCAGGTGCGGGCACCGGCGGCGTCACACCTCGCGAACCTCGACCTCAACCTGCTGGTCTCGCTGCGGGAGCTGCTGCGCGAGCGCAACGTGACCCGGGCGGCCGCGCGGGTCGGGATCACGCAGCCGGCCGCGAGTGCCGCGCTGTCCCGGCTGCGCCGCCACTTCGACGACGAGCTGCTCACCCGCCACCACGGCAGCTACGTGCTCACCCCGCTCGCCGCGCAGCTCGCCGAGCAGGTCGAGGGCGTGTGCGCCGCGGCGGAGCGCCTGTTCTCCACGGGCCGGCGGTTCGACCCCGCCACGACCCGGCGCGGCTTCACCCTGCTGCTCGCCGACTACACGATCGCCGTGCTCGGGACCGCGCTCTCCTCGGCGCTCGCGGCGCGCGCGCCCGGCGTGGAGCTGCGGCTGCGGCTGGTGCGCGAGGCGTTCACCGCCGACATCGCCGAGACGAGCCGGCTGATCGACGGGGTGATCGCGCCCCCGTCGCCGCGCTTCGACCGCCCTGACCTGCACTCGGTCGAGCTGTTCCGGGACCGGTGGGTCCTGCTGCTCGACGCCGGCCACCCCGCCGCCGACGACGAGCTCACCCCGGCCGTGCTGGCCACCCTGCCCTGGGTGGTGCCGTTCGCCCCCGACCGCGGGTTCTCCACCGCGGTGCCGATGACCCGCGAGCTCGCCCGCCTCGGGATCGAGCCCGACACCCGCGTGCGCGTCGAGAGCTACCTCGGGGTGCCCCACCTCGTCGCCGGCACCGACCGGGTGGCCCTGGTGCAGGAGCGGCTCGCGCGGGAGGTCGCCCCGCGCCTGGGCCTGGTGGTGCGGGAGGCCCCGGCCTCCGAGCGCGCCACGGCCGCGGCGGAGATCCGGGAGCGGCTGTGGTGGCACGCCGACCTCGACGGCGATCCCGCCCACCGCTGGCTGCGCGAGCTCCTCGTCGAGCTCGGTGCCGCCGCCTGACCGCACCCACCATCAACGGCATTGATGGTGGGGCAGCGCGAATCGCTATTTCCGCGCGGTCGACGCCCCTTCCTAGCGTGTGACGCATGCCGCACCCGCTCACCGACCTCCCGGTCCGCACCGTCGTGCGCGATGCGGTCCTGCACCCGGCCGACGCCGCCGAGCACCGGGTCGACGCGGACGTCTGCGTCGTCGGGGCCGGCATCGCCGGGCTCTCCGCCGCGGTCGAGTCGGCGCGCCTGGGCCGCGACGTGGTGCTCGTCGACGCGCTGCCGGCGCTCGGCGGGCAGATGGTGAACTCGCTGATCGGGCTGTTCTGCGGCGCGTTCGGCAACGCCCCGGAGCTCCGCCGGCTGACCTACGGGCTGCTGGACGACATCTTCACCGACCTCGGGGCGAGCGGGGACCTCTTCTACCGCGTCGGCCACACGGTCACGGTCGGCTACGACGAGGTCCGGCTCGGGCGCTGGGTGGAGGACACCGTCCGCGAGCACGGCATCAAGGTGCTCACCGGGGCCTCGCTGGTGGGCGTCGACCGCGAGTGCGAGCGGGTCGTCGGCGCGCGGTTCGCCACCCGCTACGGGGCGGTCGACGTCCGGGCGCACGGGTTCGTCGACGCCAGCGGCGACGCCGCGCTGTGCTGGGCCGCGGGGCTGCCCTGCCGGCTGCCGGAGCGGGAGATCTACGGCAGCCAGCAGCTGGTCGTCGAGCACCTCGACGAGTCCGACCCGCCCGAGCCGGCGGACCTCGCGGCGCGGGTCGCGGCGAAGGCCGCCGAGTACGGGCTGCGCCGCCACGACGGCCTCGCGTTCTACTTCCCCGGCCGCGGCACCGCCGTGCTCAACATGACCCACATCGAGGCCCCGCTCGACCCGATCGCCGCCGCCGAGGCGCAGCTCGAGGGCAAGGCGCAGGCCGACCGCGTCGTGGCGTTCCTGCGCGCCGAGTTCCCCGAGGTGTTCGGCAAGGCGACGGTCCGCTCGTACGGGCTGCCCGGGCGACGCCAGACGCGCTGGGTCGCGGCGGCCCACCAGCTCACGGTGGACGAGGTGCGGGCCGGCACCCGCTTCCCCGACGCGGTGGCCCGCACGGCCTGGCCGATCGAGCTGCACGACACCCCCGCCGGCTACGTGTGGGAGACCTTCGGGCCCGACCACGTGCACTACGTGCCGCTGCGCGCGATGACGCCGCCGGACACCGCGAACCTGCTGGTCGCGGGCCGCTGCGTCGACGGCGACGCCGCCGCGCTCTCCAGCGTGCGGGTGATGGGCCCCTGCGCGGCGATGGGCCACGCGGCGGCGCACGTCCTCGACCTCGCCGGTCCGGACGGCACCGTCCACGACGTCGCGACCCGCCGGACCGCGGAGCTCACCGACCGCATCCGCCCCAACGTCGAGGGCTGAGGCGACCCGCGATGATCCTCACCGACGACGACCGCCGCCGGCGCGACGGCGACGAGGGGCCCGCGGTGGCGGCCGCGATGGACCTGCTGGTCCGCTACGGCGAGGCCCTGGACGCCGAGCGCCTCTGCGACGTCCGCAACGTCGCGGGCACGACCACCCAGCCCTCCCCGGTGAAGGCCCGGCTGGTCGCCGAGGGCGGCTGGGACCGGGCGTTCTCGCTGATCAACCTCGACGCCGACGAGACGCTGCCGATCCCGCCGATGGCCGTCCCCACCTGCCAGCTCCAGCACGGCTTCGGCCGCGACGCGCTCGGTGTCGCGCCCTACGCCCCCGAGATGGTGGCGCTGCAGGACGACGGCGAGGCGTTCGTCGGGGCCCGCGGGGTCTCGGTGCTCGCCACCTGCACGCCCTACCAGGTCGGCAACCTGCCCGTGCGGGGCGAGCACTGCGCCTGGATGGAGTCCTCGGCGGTCGTCTACGCCAACAGCGTGCTCGGTGCGCGCACCAACTGCGAGGGCGGCGCGTCGACCGGTGCGGCGAGCCTGACCGGCCGCATCCCGTGCTGGGGCAACCACCGCGAGGAGGAGCGCCTCGGCACCCACCACGTGCGCGTCGAGACCCCCGTCGAGACCTTCCTCGACTGGGGGCTGCTCGGCTACGCGGTGGGCGACGCGGTGCAGGAGGGCCGGCCCGTCGTCACCGGCGACCTCGCGCTGCCCGACCTCACCGACCTCAAGCACTTCGGCGCGGCCGCGGCGTCGTCGGGCGGGGTGGAGATGTACCACGTCCCCGGGATCACCCCGGAGGCGCCGGACACCGCGGCGGCGTTCGGGGGCCGGACGCCGCCCGAGACCGTCGTCTTCGGGGCGGCCGAGCGCCGCGCCGCCTACGCGCGGCTCAACGACCAGGGCAGCAGCGAGGACGTCGACTTCGTGCTGCTCGGCTGCCCGCACGCGTCGCTGGACCAGATCCGCGACGCCGCCCGCGCCCTCGAGGGCCGGCACCTCGCCGACGGCACCGAGCTGTGGATCATGGCGCCGCGGGCGCTGGCCGCCGTCGCCGAGCGCTCCGGCTACACCGCGCTGATCGAGGCGGCCGGCGGGCGGGTGCTCACCGACTCGTGCCCGGCCATGTCGCGCACCGCGCCCGACGGCACCCGGGTGTTCGCCACCGACTCGGCGAAGCAGGCGCACTACCTGCCGGCGATCCTCGGCATCGAGGCGTGGTTCGGCACCACCGCCGAGTGCGTCGACGCCGCCGTCACCGGCCGCTGGCGGGGTGAGCTGCGGTGACCGACCTCCAGCGCCCCGCGATCCGCCCCGACGTCGTCCTGCGGGGGCGCACCGTCGTCCCCGGCGTCGTCACCGGCGAGGCGCTCGTGTCCCCGGAGACGATCTCGGGCTGGGGCGGCATCGACCCCGCCACCGGCACGATCATCGAGGCCCGCCACCCGCTGGCCGGCGTCTGCTTCTCCGGGAAGATCCTCGTCTTCCCCGGCGCGAAGGGGTCCTCGGGCTGGTCCGGCTTCTTCCAGACCACCCGGCTGGTGGGCACCGCGCCGATCGGCATGGTCTTCGCGGTCACGACGACGAAGGCGGCGCTCGGGGCCGTGGTCACCCGCGTGCCGGCCCTCAGCGACCTCGACGCCGACCCGGTCGCGGTCCTGCGCACCGGCGACCGCATCCGGCTCGACGCGACGGCCGGGGTCGTCGAGCTGCTGGACCGCCCGGCCACCGCGGCGGGGGAGGACCGATGAGGGTCGCGGTGATGCGCGCCGACGAGCTGGCCCCCGGAGAGCACCGCGTCGTGCAGGTCGGGCGGCGCTCGATCGGGGTGTTCCGCGTCGGCGACGAGTACTACGCGCTGGCCGACCACTGCCCGCACCAGGGCGGCCCGCTGTGCCGCGGCCGCGTCGCGCCGCTCGCCACCGCCGGCGCGCCCGGCGAGGTCGCGCTCGACCCCGACCGGCTCTTCGTCGCCTGCCCCTGGCACGGCTGGGAGTACGACGTCACCACCGGCCAGTCGTTCCTGGGCCCGGGCGAGGCGCCCGTGCGCAGCTACCCCGCCGAGGTCGCGCCCGCCGACCCCGCCACCGGCCGCGTCCCCGGCCCCTACGTCGCGGACACCTACGCCGTGACCGTCGAGGACCGCGTGGTCGTCGTCGACACCTCCGCACGTCGACCAGCCCCGGCCGCCGGGGCGGAGGAGACACCGTGACCGACACCCTGCCGGCCGCCGCCCGGCCCCGCCGCGCGTCGCGCACGCCCGTCGTCGACGCCGACATCCACCCCGCGGTGACGCCGCAGCGCCTGGCCCGCGAGCTGCCCGAGCCGTGGCGGCGCCGCTACGAGCGCTTCGGCGTGCGCGGGGCCCCGCCGCCCGCGATCTACCCGCGGACCCGCAACGGGGGCATGCGCGCGGACTCCCACCCCGCCGCGGGGCCCCCGGGCAGCGACCTCGGGATGCTGCGCGAGCAGCTGCTCGACCCCTACGACGTGCTGGCCGGCGTGCTCATCCCGCTGCAGGGCCACACCTGGGGCGCCGAGGAGCCGGACTTCGCCGCCGCCCTGTGCCGCGCGCTCAACGACGTGCTGGTCGCCGACTTCCTCGACCCCGAGCCGCGCCTGCGCGCCAGCATCTGCCTCGCCCACGAGTCGCCCGAGCAGGCGATCGCCGAGATCGAGCGCCGGGCCGGCGACCCCCGGTTCGTCCAGGTCCTCTTCCCCAGCGGCACGCACCTCCCGCTCACCGACGCCAAGTACCGCCCGGTGCTCGCCGCCGCCGCCGAGGCCGGCCTGCCGATCGGGATGCACCTCGGCGGCACGGAGAGCCACCGCGGCGACGGCTGGCCGTCGTTCTACCTCGAACAGCACGGCTGGTACGGCAACGCGATGGCGATGGCGCTGACCACGCTCGTCGCCGGCGGCGTGCTCGACGCCGTGCCGGACCTGCGCCTCGTGCTCGTCGAGGGCGGGCTGACGTGGGTGCCGTCGATGCTGTGGGGCCTCGACGAGGCCTGGGCGCGGTTCGGAGACGACGTGCCGTGGCTGCGGCGCCCGCCCTCGGAGGTCGTGCGCGAGCGGTGCTGGTTCACCACGCAGCCGATCGACGAGCCGGAGAACCTCGAGCACCTCGCGGTGACGATCCGCCAGAGCGGGCTCGCCGAGCGCATCCTCTTCGCCTCGGACTACCCGCACTGGGACTTCGACGACCCGGTGACGGCGCTGCGCGTCCTGCCCGCCGACCTGCGCCGGCCGATGATGGCGCGCACGGGCGCGGCGCTCTACGGCCTCGAACTGCCCGAGGGGACGCCGTGACGGCCGGTGCGGTGGACGCGGTGGACGTGGTGGCCGGGGCCGTCGACACCGACACCCACGTCGCGCCGGCGTCGCTGGACGCCCTGATGCCCCACCTCGCCCCGTTCTGGCGCGACTACGCGGAGGGCGCCGCCCTGCGCCTCGACCCCGCGCAGGCCGGTGCCTACCCGCCCGGCGCGACCGACGGCCCCGCCCCGGCGGACCTGGCGACGCTGCGCGAGCGGGTGCTCGACGTGCCCGCGCCCGGCGGGGTGCCGGTGCGGGCGGCGGTGCTCAGCGCCACCTCGGCGTTCGACGTCAGCCGCAACCCCTACTACGACGCCGCCCTGTGCGGGGCCCTCAACGACTGGGTCGTCGAGCACTTCCTCGACCGCGACGACCGGCTGCGCGGCAGCGTCGCGGTCCCGTCCGGCGACCCGGAGGCGGCCGTCGCCGAGATCCATCGGCGCGCGGACGACCCGCGGTTCGTCCAGGTGCTGCTCCCGGTCCGGGGCCACGACCACCGCTACGGCCACCGCCGCTTCCTGCCCGTGCTGGAGGCCGCGGTGGCGGCCGGGCTCGCGGTGACCCTGCACGCGTGGGGCCGGGCGGGGAGCGCGGCCACCCCCACCGGGTTCACCCACACCTACCTCGCCGACTACCTCTCCCAGGGCCACCTCGCCCAGGCGCAGCTCACCAGCCTCGTCGTCGAGGGTGCCCTCGACCGGCTGCCCGACCTGCGGGTGGTCGTCGCCGAGTGCGGGTTCTCGTGGCTGCCGCCGCTGCTGTGGCGGCTCGACAAGGAGTGGAAGGGCATCTGGCGCGAGGTGCCCTGGGTGCGCCGCCCACCGTCGTCGTACCTGCAGCAGCAGGTGCGCTTCACCAGCACCCCGGCCCACCTGCCGGCCGCCGCCGGCGAGCTCGCCGACGCGCTCGCGGTGATCGGCGCCGACCGGCTGGTCATGTACGCGGGCGACCACCCCCACGTCCACGGCGACGGCGCCGCCCGCCTGCTCGCGGCGCTCGACCCGGCCGGGCGCGCCGCGGTCCTGGGCGGCACCGCCGAGGACTTCCTGCTCCGCCGCGGTCGCGGCACCGGCACGTCCACCCCATCGCAGCGGCGCGAGGAGGCCCCCCGATGACCCCCACCCGAAGGCTCCGCCGACCCTGGTTCCGCGTGCTCGCGGCCGTGCTCGTCGCGTGCGCGGTCCTCGCCGGCTGCGGGCAGGGCGACACCACCGACGACGGCCGGCAGCGGATGACGTTCCTCAACATCCTGCCGCTCGAGTCGCTGTCCTACGCCCCGGAGCTGATCGCGGACACGCGCGGGTTCTTCGCCGCCCGCGGGCTCGAGGTCCGGTTCGAGACGACACAGGGCTCCGCCCCGGCGATCCAGACGCTGCTCGCGGGGTCCGCGGAGATCAGCCGCATCGGCGACATCGAGACCATGATCGCGGCGGGCAACCGCCAGGCGCCGCTCCTCGGGATCGGCGAGGTCATCCACCGCGGCACGATCCGTGTGGTCTCGGCGAACGACGACCCGATCACCCAGCCCGCCCAGCTGCGCGGCAAGCTCATCGGGACCCCGTCGGAGGGCGGGACGAGCTCGATCACGCTCGACCTGCTCGCCGCGTCGGCCGGCGTGCCCGCGGCCGAGGTCCGGCGTCAGGTGGTCGGGCTCGCGCCCGGGGTGTTCGACCTGCTCACCTCGGGGCGCATCGACGGCTACATGGTCTCCCTGGACACCGCGGTGCTGCTGCAGCGCACGCGCCCCCAGGCCGTGGTCCTCGACCCCAACCAGTCGATCTCGGCGGGCTCGCAGATCTACGCGACGTCCGCGCGGACCGCCCAGGACCCCGCCGAGCAGGACAAGCTGCGCCGCTACCTCGCCGCCATCGACGACGCGGTGCGGTTCATCGTGGCCGACGAGGCCAACGGCTTCGCCGGGACCATGGCCGCGATCGGCGGGAAGTACCAGGTCCCCGCACTGCGCGACCCGGAGACCGCGCGCCTCGCGCTCGCGGGCTACGTCGACTCCTACACCGGCGGCGCGAGCCTGACGGGCATCTCGCCCCAGCGCTGGCAGCAGACCTACGGCGAGATCGTCGGCGTCGGGCAGCTCCCCGGGGGCCTGGACCCGAACCGCTGGATCGACACCACCCTCGCGCCCGCCGCACCGTCCTGACCGGGACGGACGGCCACCCGAGCAACGCACCGCACCAGGTGAAGGAGGCGGCGATGACGACGCACCAGGCCCCCACGGCGACGTGGGCACCACCACCACCGGCCGAGGAGGCCACCGAGCCCGGCGTCCCGCGCGCCGCAGGGCTGCGCGTCGCGGGCGTGGACAAGACCTACACGACGCGGCGCGGCGACGTGCACGCCCTGTCGGGCATCGACCTCGAGGTGGCCCGGGGCGAGTTCGTCTCGCTGGTCGGGCGCTCGGGGTGCGGGAAGACGACGCTGCTGCGGGTCCTGTCGGGCCTGCTCGCGCCGACCGCGGGCACGGTCGAGGCCGGGGACCGACCCGCGTGGGTGGCCGGGCGCCGCGACGACGCGGTGTTCGCCGAGTTCGGGCTCGTGTTCCAGGAGGCCAACCTCTTCCCCTGGTTCACGGTGGTCGACAACGTGGCGCTGCCGCTCAAGCTGCGCGGGGTCGGCAGGGCGGAGCGGCGGGCCCGGGCGAGCGAGCTGTGCGCGACGGTCGGGCTGACGGGGTTCGAGGACTCCTACCCCCGCGAGCTCTCCGGCGGCATGCGCCAGCGGGCGGCGATCGCGCGCGCCCTGGCCTGCGACCCGTCGGTGCTGCTCATGGACGAGCCCTTCGGGGCGCTGGACGCCATGACCCGCGACCGGATGAACCTCGAGCTGCAGCACATCCACGCGTCCTCGGGGACGACCGTGGTGTTCGTGACGCACTCGATCAGCGAGGCGGTGTTCCTCGCCGACCGGGTGGTGCTCCTGACGCCGCGGCCCGGGCGCATCCGGTCGATCACCCCGATCGACCTGCCGCGGCCCCGCACTGTCGAGGTCGAGGCCACCCCGGAGTTCGGCGAGCTCGTCGTCGGGCTGCGCCGCCAGCTGGACGAGGAGGACTGAACGGTGACGACCTCGACGACCTCTCCGGCCCGGGACACCGACACCCGCACCGACGGCGCCCCGCCGCGCCCCCTCGACGCCGACGCCACCCCGGCCGAGGGCGAGTCGCCCTGGATGCGACGGCTGCCGTGGGTCAGCGGGCCGCTGATGCTGCTCGCGCTGCTCGGGGTGTGGCAGTTCGCGGTGTCCGTCGTCGGCGTCTCGGAGTTCATCCTCCCCGCGCCCGCGGCGGTCGTCGGGGCGCTCGGCGACCTGTTCGCCGACCCCGACATCGGCGGCCACATCGGCGTCACGCTGCTCGAGGTGCTGGCGGGCTTCGGCATCGCCCTCGTGGTCGGGGTCGCCGTCGGCGCGACCCTCGGGCGCATCGCCTGGCTGCAGCGCGCGGTGCAGCCGGCGCTGGTCGCCCTGCAGGTCGTGCCGAAGGTGGCGTTCGTCCCGATCTTCGTCATCTGGTTCGGGTTCGGGCCCACCTCGAAGATCATCATGGCGGCGCTGCTGGCGTTCTTCCCGATCATGCTCAACGTGATGCTCGGGGTGCGCTCGGTGGACCGCGGGCACCGCGACGTCATGCGGGGCCTGGGCGCGGGGCGGTGGGCGACGTTCCGCGACATGGAGCTGCCGACGACGCTGCCCTACGTCTTCGCCGGCGCCGAGGTGGCCATCGTGTTCTCGGTGATCGGCGCGATCGTCGGCGAGTACCTGGGCGGCAGCGAGGGCCTCGGCTACCTCGTCGTGTCGAGCCTCAACGCCCTCGACGCGCCCCGGCTGTTCGCCGTGATCGTCCTGCTCGCGGTGCTGGGCTCGCTGCTCTACGTCGCCGTGACGACGGTGAAGAAGCTCGTGATCCCCTGGCACGACTCGGTGCGCACCGGGGTCTGAGCAGGGAGGCGGGCTACACCTCGGGCGGGCGGTAGACCGGGATGGCACCCGGCGCTATCCGGAAGGTGAACCGGTCCGCGTCGGGCTGCACCTCGCCGTCCGTGGCCAGCCCGACGGCCGGGCCCACGACGCGCACCGAGAGCCGCGTGCGCGACATCGCCGTGTAGACGCGGCTGCGCGAGAGCGTCCCGCCGAGCACCGAGAGCACGAACCGGGTGCGGGAGAAGGGCACGTCGGCCCGCAGGTAGCGCACGTCGAGCACCCGGGCGTCGAGGCGCGGACGGAACAGCGGGGCCATGCCGCGGGGCTCGTAACCGCCGTTGCCGACGAAGAGCAGCCAGATCGTGTGCCGGCGGCCGTCGAGCTCGACGACGAGCGGGCTCGCCTCGGCCAGCACGCGGACCAGCGCGAACGCCGCCGACGGCCACTTGCCCCAGCGGTCCTCCCACTGCTCGCGCAGCCGGACCATGTCGGGGTAGCCGCCGAGGCTCGCGGTGTTGACGAACGCGACCGTGCGGTCGACCCCGTTCTCGGTGGAGGCCATGTCGACCACCCCGACGTCGACGAGCACGGCCTCGCCGTCGCGGGCCGCGGCGAGCGCCGAGGGCGTGTCGTCGATGCCGACGTCGCGGGCGAAGTGGTTGAGCGTGCCCTCGGGCAGCACCACCAGGGGAACCCGGCGGCGCTGCGCGAGCCCGGCCAGCGCCGCCACCGAGCCGTCGCCGCCGGCCACGCCGACCGCGCGCGGGGCGATGCCGTCGGGGGCCGGGCGGTCGAGGGCCGCCTCGACCTCCTCGACGAAGTCGACGCCGGCCTCGGGGACGATCACCTGGGCGCGGGGGAGGACCTCGTGGATCGCCGACGGCGGCGCCGGGGGCGCGTCCTCCTCGGGCTCGTCGGCGCCGAGCACGGGGGCCACGATCTGGCCCAGCGTCTCCAGCGCGCCCGGGGTGCCGGCCGAGCTGTTGGCCACGATGACGAGCCCGGAGCCGTCGGCCAGCGGCGGGGCGTCGCCGGCGGGGCGGGCGCGGGCGGGCGCGTGGCGCACCACCGGCCACCAGCGCCGGGTCAGGGCCGCCACGCCGGCGCCGAGCAGGGCGCCGGCCAGCACGTCCTCGACCGTCCGCTCGCCCAGGGAGATCCGCGCGGCGGACACGCCGACCGCCACCGGCACCAGCGCGGCGCCCAGCACGGGCGACTCCATGGCCGCGGCCAGCACGAACGCCGACGACGACGCCGCGTGCGCCGACGGGAACCGCCGTCCCCACGGGCGGGCCCGCGGGAGCAGGGGCTTGGCCAGCCCGTGGGCGATCCCCGAGGTCGCCGCGGCGGCCATGACGCCGCGCACGCCGGCACGTCGGCGGGGTCCCCGCCCGGACGCCACGAGACCGCCGGCGACCACGGCCCAGAGCAGGCCGCGGTCCGCGGTGCGGTCGAGTCGCTCGAGCCAGAGGGGGAGGCGGGAGGTCACGGGCCGGCTCAGCGGCCGGTCGCGCGCTGCGGCCACAGCGCCTCGTCGCGCCGGTAGACCGGCACGGGGTGGTCGGCGACGCGGTAGCGCAGGCGCCGGCCGCGGCCGACGACCTCGCCGTCGGCCGCCACGTCGACGGGGCCGTCGAGCAGCTCGATGTCCAGCGACCGCATGGCGCTCTCCTGGTAGATCCGGTTGTGCCCGAGCACGCCCGTGGCCAGCGCGAGGAACGCCCGGACGCGGGCGAACCGCCGGTCGGCGCGCAGGTAACGGACCTCCAGCACGCCGGTGTCCAGCCGGGGGCGGTACGACGGCACCATCCCGGTCGGGACGTACGGCCCGTTGCCGACGAACAGCATCCACACCGACCGTTCCACGCCGTTGAGGCGGACACGGATGGGCCGACTGCGCTTGAGCGTGACGAGCAGCGCGGCGATCGCGGAGGGCCATTTGCCCCAGGTCTTCTGCCACTCCTCGCGCAGCCGGACCATCTCCGGGTAGCCGCCGAACGCCGAGGTGTTGACGAAGACGATGCGCCGGGGCTCCTGGCGACCCTCCAGGTCGGCGTGGACGCGCAGCTCGCCGAGGTCGACCGCGACGGCCTCGCCCGCGCCGGTCGCGTCGATGGCCTCCTGGGTGTCGTAGACCCCGACATCGCGTCCGAAGTGGTTGAGCGTGCCCGCCGGGACGACGGCCAGCGGCAGGTCGAGGTCCTCGGCGACCCGGGCGGCGGCGGCCACCGACCCGTCGCCGCCGGCGATGCCGAGCGCGCGGACGCCGGGCTCGCGCGCCGCCGACGACAGCGTCTCGACGAGGTCGGCGCCGTCCTCGAGGCGCAGCACCCGGGCGCGGGGCAGGGCGGTGGCCAGCGTGTCGTGGGGGTCGACGCCCGCCTTGCCCGAACGGGTGTTGACGAGCACGACGAGCCCCTCGCCGTCGGGCAGCGAGGGGGCGCCGGCGACGGGGCGGGCGGCGGCCTCGTCGATGTCGCGGATCGGGAGCCAGCGCCGGGTGGCCAGGGCGGCGAGGGTGCCGAGCCCGACGCCGGCGGCGACGTCGGTGGTCCAGTGCACGCCGACGTGCACCCGCGAGTAGGCGACGGCGGCGGCCAGCGGGACCACCCACGACGCCGCCTTCGGGCTCTCCATGGCCACGGCCGTCGCGAAGGCCGCCGCGGACGCCGCGTGGCCGGAGGGGAACGACGACGAGGTCGGCGGGTCGTCCAGGGACCGGTGGGACGGCAGGAGCTCGGCGGCGGGCCGGCGGCGGGGGACCAGGGGCTTGAGCACGCCGTTGGCCAGCAGGCTCGCGCCGGCGATGGCGAGGACGCCGCGCAGCGCGCCCCGGCGGGTGTGCCGGGTGCCCGCGGCGAGGACGCCCGCCGCCACGAACCAGAGCTTGCTGTGGTTGGCCGAGCGCGTCAGCGCACCCAGCGCAGGGTCCGCCACCGTGTAGGGCAGGTGACCGATCGCGGTGGTGATGCGGCAGTCCTGGTCGTTGACGTCGGCGAGGCGGCGACGGCTCCCGCGCGCCCCCTGGCGCACCCGGCGCCCCACGCCGTGGGAGATGTCCGATGCCAGTTCGCGTCCCGGGAGCGCCACGGCACCGACCGTAGTGATCCGGTCCCGACGCACCGTGACCCGGCCGATCGCCGAGCCTCCAGACCGGTCCGGCTCCGCTGCGCTCCGCGTCCTCCGCAGCCCGCTCCACTGACCTAGGGTGGAGGGATGCAGCGGAGGATTTACGGGGTCGAGACCGAGTTCGGTGTCACCTGCACCTTCCACGGCCAGCGGCGGCTCTCGCCGGACGAGGTCGCCCGCTACCTGTTCCGCCGGGTCGTGTCGTGGGGACGCTCGTCGAACGTCTTCCTCCGCAACGGCTCGCGGCTCTACCTCGACGTCGGCAGCCACCCGGAGTACGCCACCGCGGAGTGCGACTCGCTGACCCAGCTCGTGGCGCACGACAAGGCCGGCGAGCGCATCCTCGAGGACCTCCTGCTCGACGCGGAGCGCCGCCTGGCCGACGAGGGCATCGGCGGCGACATCTTCCTGTTCAAGAACAACACCGACTCGGCCGGCAACTCCTACGGCTGCCACGAGAACTACCTGGTCGGCCGCTCGGGCGAGTTCTCCCGCATCGCCGACGTGCTGCTGCCGTTCCTCGTCACCCGCCAGCTCATCGCGGGTGCGGGCAAGGTGCTGCAGACCCCGCGGGGCGCCGTCTACTGCCTGTCCCAGCGCGCCGAGCACATCTGGGAGGGCGTCTCGTCGGCCACGACGCGCAGCCGCCCGATCATCAACACCCGGGACGAGCCGCACGCCGACGCCGAGCGCTACCGGCGCCTGCACGTCATCGTCGGCGACTCGAACATGTCCGAGGTCACCACGCTGCTCAAGGTGGGCACCACCCACCTGGTGCTCGAGATGATCGAGCAGGGCGTGCAGTTCCGGGACTTCACGCTCGACAACCCCATCCGTGCCATCCGGGAGATCAGCCACGACCTCTCGGGCCGACGCCCGGTGCGCCTGGCCGGGGGACGGGAGGCGAGCGCGCTGGACATCCAGCGCGAGTACCACGCCCGCGCCGTCGAGCACGTCGCGCGCCGCGGCTCGGACCCGATCACCGACCGTGTCGTCGAGCTGTGGGGTCGCACGCTCGACGCCGTCGAGCGCCAGGACCTCTCGCTGATCGACCGCGAGGTCGACTGGGCGATCAAGCACCGCCTGGTCGAGCGCTACCGGTCCCGCAACGACCTCGGGCTCTCCAGCCCGCGGGTGGCCCAGCTCGACCTCGCCTACCACGACATCCGTCGCGGCCGCGGGATCTTCGACCTGCTCCAGCGCAAGGACATGGTCGACCGCGTCACCGACGACGGCGAGATCGAGGCGGCCAAGGACACCCCGCCGCAGAGCACGCGCGCCAAGCTGCGCGGCGACTTCATCGCCGCCGCCCAGGCCGCCGGCCGCGACTTCACCGTGGATTGGGTGCACCTCAAACTGAACGACCAGGCCCAGCGAACCGTCCTCTGCAAGGACCCGTTCCGCGCCGTCGACGAACGCGTCGACCGCCTGATCGCGACCTTGTAACGAGGGACACGTCGGCGGCGTGCGTCGGGGGCGCACGAGGTAACCCGGGACGGCCCCAGCACGCACTGCCCGACGACGCCGAGGACGGCACGAGAACGCTGATGGAGCACCAGCCCCGCACCTCCCGACTGCACCAGCCGGGCCCTCTCCCGGGTGACGCAGCACCGAGCACGCTGCACGACGTGCCCCCGGCGCCGGTCGACGACGCGGTCGTCGGCACGGTCCTCGGCGGCCGCTACCGCATCGGCGAGTGCATCGGCGCCGGGGCGATGGGCGTGGTGTGGACGGCGTGGGACCGGCGGCTGCGGCGCACGGTCGCGGTCAAGCAGCTCGCCGCCCGCGGCCACCGCGACGCCACCGAGGAGCGCGTCGCCCGCGCCCGGGCCATGCGGGAGGGCCGCATCGCCGCCCGCGTCGTGCACCCGCGGGCGATCGCCGTGCTCGACGTGGTGGTCGACGACGGCGGCATCAGCGGCGGGCCCTGGCTGGTCATGGAGTACCTGCCGTCGCGCTCGCTGGCCGCCCTGCTCGCCGAGAGCGGCCCGCTGGAGCCGCGCGAGGCCGCCTGGGTCGGCGCCCAGGTGGCGGACGCCCTCGGCGCCGTGCACGAGGCGGGGATCGTCCACGGCGACATCAAGCCGGGCAACGTCCTCATCACCGACGACGGCACCGCCAAGATCACCGACTTCGGGGTCTCCCGCGCCACGTGGGACACGACGTCCACCGGCGGCGGGATGGTGGCCGGGACGCCCGGCTACTTCGCGCCCGAGGTCGCCCGCGGCGGCGACCCGACGCCCGCGTCCGACATCTTCTCCCTCGGCGCGACGCTCTACGCCGCGGTCGAGAACGAGCTGGTGTGCGGCCGGCACGACAACACCCTCGCCGTGCTCCACGCGATGGCCGAGGGGCGCCTGCGCCCGGCGACCCGCGCCGGCGTCCTCGGGCGCCCGCTGGCGGCCATGCTGCGCCTCGACCCCGAGCACCGGCCGGGCACCGGCGCCGTCGAGCGCGCGCTGCGCGCCCGGGCCGGCACCACGCCGTTCGTGCCGCCGCCGCGCTCGGCCCCCGCCGAGGGCCAGGCCGCCGAGGCCCCCGAGCCCTCAGCGGTCCCGGTGGCCCCGGCGGTCCCCGCCCCGCGCGTCGACACCGCGGACCTGCCCGCGACGGCCGGGGCGGGAGACGCAGCGGAGCGGAGCTCGACCCATCGAGGGGCGCCGGCCGTGGCCGACGAGCCTGCGGCGGCGTCCGCTCCGGCCGCGGCGGCCACCCCGGCGGCTGCGGCCCCGAGGATCAGCCCCCTCATGACCCCGGCGCTCGGCATGGAGCGGCGCCGGGAGGGCCGGCGCCGGCGGGTCGCCGTCGTCGCGGCCGCCTCCGGGGCCGTGCTGGCCGCCGGGATCGGGGTGGCCGTGGCCGCCGGCACCGGCGGGAGCACGGTCGCCGCGCCGTCCGCACCCCAGCCCGGCGTGCCGACGACGACGGCACCGGCCGATCCCCTGGGCGGCGCCGGCGCGCCCGACACCCCGACCCCGACGCCCAGCGTCGCCGCGCCCCTCTCGCCGAGCGACCCGGCCGACCCGGCCGCGTCCGCGGACCCGGCCACGGTCGTCACCGCCTACTACGCGTCGCTGCCCGACGACATCGACGGCGCCTGGGGGGTGCTGTCCGACCAGGCCAAGGACGAGTCCGGCGGCTACGACGGCTACCGCCGCTTCTGGTCGGGCATCAGCGACGTCCGGGCGACGAACGTGTCGGAGCGCGGCGACGTCGTGACCGCCGACATCGAGTTCACCACCGCCGGCGGGCGCAGCACCCGGGAGAACTACCGGTTCGAGGTCGACCGCGACGACGACGGCCAGCTGCGCATCCAGCGTGCCCAGCGCAGCTCGGACTCCAGCTGATCGCTCGGACGCGCCGGGCACGGCGTTCGAACACCTGGGCGAGACCTCGGTAGGCTCTCCGCCGTGACGACCAGCCCGTCCGCGCGTGCCGAACGCCTGGTCAACCTCGTGCTCTGCCTGCTGTCCACCCGGCAGTACCTCAGCGCCGAGCGGATCCGCGCCACGGTGCCGGGGTACTCCGACGTGGCCTCGGACGAGGCGTTCTTCCGGATGTTCGAGCGGGACAAGTCCGAGCTGCGCGAGCTCGGGGTGCCGCTCGAGACCGGGCGGTCGACGCTGGCCGAGCCCGTGGACGGCTACCGGATCGCGCGCGGCGACTACGAGCTGCCCGACATCGACCTCGCCCCCGACGAGGCCACCGCCGTCGCCCTCGCCGCCCGCCTGTGGGACTCCCCGGCGCTGGCCGGCGCCGCCCGCACGGCGCTGCAGAAGCTGCGCGCGGCCGGCATCGCGGTCGACCCGGACGCGGCGTCGGCCGTCCAGCCCCGGCTGCGGGCCGCGGAGAAGGCGTTCGCGCCCCTGCTCGCCGCGAGCCGGGCCGGGCGCGTCGTCACCTTCACCCACCGGTCGAACCCGACCGCCGAGGCCCGCACCCGCACCGTCGAGCCCTGGGGCGTCGTGTCGTGGCGGGGCCGCTGGTACCTCGTCGGGCACGACCGCGACCGCGAGGACGTGCGCTGCTTCCGCCTCTCCCGCATCGGCGACGACGTCCGCGCGGTCGGGCCGCGGGGTGCGGTGACGCCACCGCCCGGCGTCGACCTCGTGGCGCTCGTGGCCGCGTCCGCCGGCCCGCCGCCGCCGACGGGCCGCGCCCGGATCCGCCTGACGCCCGGGCGCGCCGAGGGCCTGCGCCGCGGCGCCCACCCGGACCCGCAGGGCGACCCCGACGTCGTCGAGATCGACCTCTCCCGCGTCGACACCGCCGCCCGCTGGGTCGCCGGCCACGGCCCGGACGCCGTCGTCCTCGAGCCCCCGGAGCTGCGCAAGGCCGTGGTGGCGCTGCTGCGGGGCTCGCTGGACCCGGCCCCCGAGCACGCGGCGAGCGCGCCGTGACCGCCGGCGTCTCCGAGCGTCTGCCCCGGCTGCTGACGCTCGTGCCCTACCTGCTGGCCCGGCCCGGCATCCCGGTGGCGGAGGCGGCGGCCGACTTCGGCGTCGCCGAGGCCCAGCTGCGCCGCGACCTCGAGCTGCTGTGGATGTGCGGCCTGCCCGGTTACGGGCCCGGCGACCTCGTCGACCTCTCGTTCGAGGGCGACACCGTCACCGTCACCTTCGACGCCGGCATGCGCCGCCCGCTGCGGCTCTCCGGGGCCGAGGCGGCCACCCTCGCCGTGGCGCTGCGGGCGCTCGCCGACGCGCCGGGGATGGTCGACGCCGACGCCGTCCAGCGCGCCCTGGCCAAGATCGAGGACGCCGCGGGCCGCGCCGGCAGCCCCGCGCCCGACGACCCCGAGCCCGGTGGCGACGGTGTCGCCGTCGGCCTGGGCCGGGTGCCCGGCGGCGCCGAGGACGCGGTGCGGCGCGCCGTCGAGACGGGGCGGGCGCTGCGCCTGACCTACTACTCGGCCTCCCGCGACGCCGTCGGCCGCCGGGTCGTCGACCCGATGCGCCTCCTGCTCGTCGACGCCTCGGCCTACCTCGAGGCGTGGTGCCGCCAGGCCGAGGGCGTGCGGCTGTTCCGGCTCGACCGCGTCGACGACGCCGAGGTGCTCGACGAGCCCTCCGCCCCGCCGCCCGGGGCCCGCGGCCGCGAGGGGTCGGGGGAGGACCTCCTGCGCCCCGACGACGGCGCGCACGTCGCCGCCCTCGTGCTCGGCCCGGCCGCCCGCTGGGTCGCCGAGTACTACCCGGTCGAGAGCCTGCACGCCGCCGACGACGGCTCGGCCCGGATCACGATGCGCTACGGCGACCGCGACTGGATGGTGCGCCTGCTCCTCGGACTCGGCGACGCCGTCGAGGTCCTCGCCCCGCCCGAGCTCGTCGACGCCCGCGCCGCCCGCGCCCGCGAGGCCCTGGCCGCCTACGGCGAGGGCGAGTAGGACCGGCGCCTCCTCGAGGAACGAACGGCGCTCTCGCGGCTTCGCAAGCAGCGAGAGCGCCGTTCGTTCTGGGGGACGGCGCGCGAACGGGTGTGCACGCTGGTCCGGGCGGCCGCTGGGGCGCGGACGCCGCGCGCTCGGCCGTTCACCGTCCGGTCACGGCAGGGCGTTAGGGTCGAGGACGTGCCGTACCTGTGGAGCGTCGTGGCGGTGGTCGCCGCGCTCGTGGTGCTCGGGGTGGTCGTCGCCGCGCTGCTCGGGCCCGTCAAGCGGTTCGGCGTGGTCGCCGGCGCGG
This sequence comes from Actinomycetospora chlora, assembly GCF_039542135.1. Taxonomy (NCBI): domain Bacteria; kingdom Bacillati; phylum Actinomycetota; class Actinomycetes; order Pseudonocardiales; family Pseudonocardiaceae; genus Actinomycetospora; species Actinomycetospora chlora. Next base: position 69,017 of record NZ_BAABHO010000008.1, on the reverse strand, counting down.
CGCGGGAGCAGCTCGGCCGGGACGCGGGTCTCGTCAACGCCCGGGTGGCCGCGCTCAAGGTCCGCCTCGCCGACCGCCGCGCGTAGCATCGGCCCCACCGTGGAAGGAGCCACACCGTGAGCGAATGGGTCATCGTCGCGATCGTCGGCGTGGTGCTGCTGTTCAGCGCCAAGAAGCTGCCCGACATGGCACGGGGGCTGGGCCAGTCGATGCGCATCTTCAAGGCCGAGACCCGCGGGCTGCGCGAGGACGAGCAGGCGTCGAAGGGCGGCCACGCCTCGGCCGAGCCGCAGGCGCCCGGCCGCCAGATCGACCAGGCCCCCGACGGCGCCCCCCAGCAGGACACGGCGCGGTCCCCGCAGCCGGGCTCTAGCTCCTCGTAGTCGGTGGTGACGTCCTCCGGGTCCCGCGCCCGGTGGTGGCGCAGCCTGCGCTGGCCCGGGGCGCGCCGTCGGGCCAACCCCGACGGCACGATGACGCTCGTCGAGCACATCTACGAGCTGCGCCGGCGCCTCGCGATCGCGCTGTTCGCCGTCGCGGTGGGCACGGTGCTCGGCTTCGTCTGGTACACCGCGCACCCGTTCGGGCTGCCCTCGCTCGGGCAGATCCTCACCGAGCCCTACTGCGCGCTGCCGCCCGAGAACCGGGTCCAGTTCGGCGGCGGGCAGGAGTGCCGGCTCGTCGCGTTCGGGGTGTTCGAGCAGTTCACCCTGCGCCTCAAGGTCGGCGCGGCGGCGGGCGTGATCATGTCGAGCCCGATCTGGTTCGCGCAGCTCTGGGGCTTCATCACGCCCGGGCTGTACGCGAAGGAGAAGCGCTTCGCGTACACGTTCGTGGGCACCGCGGTGGTGCTGTTCACCGCCGGCGCCGTGCTGGCGTACTTCGTGGTCACGCAGGCCCTGCAGTTCCTGTTCACCGTCGGCGGTGACATCCAGGAGACCGTCCTGCGGGGCTCGGACTACTTCAGCCTGCTCGTCGCGCTCCTGGTGATCTTCGGGGTGAGTTTCGAGCTGCCGCTGCTGGTGGTGATGCTCAACCGCGTCGGGGTGGTCTCGTACGCGCAGCTCAAGCGCTGGCGACGGGGCCTGATCTTCGGGCTGTTCGTGTTCGCGGCCGTCGCCACGCCCGGCCAGGACCCCATCTCGATGCTCGCGCTGGGCGTCTCGCTGGTCGTGCTGCTCGAGTTCTCGATCCAGGTCGCGCGGGTGCACGACAAGCGCGTCGCCCAGAGGCGCCTCGAGCAGGGCTGGGACGGGATCGACCCCGACCAGCCCTCCCCGCTCGACGACCGCCTCGGATCCACGTCGCCGCCGCCCGGTCCCGCGCCGCGGATCCAGCCCCTCCCGCCGCAGGAGCCCTCGTCCGACCGGTGGGACGTCACCTGAGCCAGAGGTAGCAGCCCGAGATGTGACACTGTGGAGACCATGGCCACTCGCGCCACGCGCTCTCCCGCCGAGGCCTACGAGCAGGCTCGTACCCGCTCCGCACATCCTCAGCTGTCCCGCTTCGCCGCCGGGCTCTCGTTCGAGCTCGACGACTTCCAGCGCCGCTCCTGCCTGGCCCTCGAACAGGGCCACGGCGTGCTGGTGTGCGCCCCGACCGGCGCCGGCAAGACCGTCGTCGGCGAGTTCGCCGTGCACCTGGCGCTCGCCCGCGGGCAGAAGTGCTTCTACACGACGCCGATCAAGGCGTTGTCGAACCAGAAGTACGCCGACCTCGTGGAACGCCACGGTGAGGACGCGGTCGGGCTGCTGACGGGCGACGCCGCGATCAACGGGCACGCGCCGGTGGTGGTGATGACCACCGAGGTGCTGCGCAACATGCTCTACGCGGAGGCGCCGGCGCTCGAGGGCCTCGCCTACGTCGTCATGGACGAGGTGCACTACCTCGCCGACCGCTTCCGCGGCGCCGTGTGGGAGGAGGTCATCCTCCACCTGCCCGAGCACGTCCAGCTGGCGTCGCTGTCCGCGACGGTGAGCAACGCCGAGGAGTTCGGCGACTGGCTGGTCACCGTCCGCGGCGACACCACGGTCGTCGTCGACGAGACCCGGCCGGTGCCGCTGTGGCAGCACATGGTGGTCGGGCACCGGATGTTCGACCTGTTCGCGGAGGAGCGCCGCGGCGGCACGGCCGCCCTGAAGGTGGACCCGACGCTCGTGCGGGCCGTCGCCGAGATCGACCGCGGGCCCTCGGTCCGGGGCGGCCGGGCCCGCTCCGGCCCGCCGGGGCGCAACGGCGACCGGCGCGGGGGCCCGGGGCGCCGGCAGGGTCCGCCGGGACGCGGCGGTCCGTCGGGCTTCCGGCCGCCGTCGCGGGTGGACGTCATCGAGCGCCTCGACGCGGCCGGGCTGCTGCCGGCGATCACGTTCATCTTCAGCCGGGCCGGCTGCGACGCCGCGGTGACGCAGTGCGTGCGCTCGGGCCTGCGGCTGACCGCGCCCGAGGACGTGGCGGTCATCCGCGAGGTGGTCGAGCGCCGCACGGCGGGGCTGCCGGACGCCGACCTGGAGGTCCTGGGCTACTGGGAGTGGCGCGAGGGCCTCGAGCGCGGGGTCGCGGCGCACCACGCCGGGATGCTCCCGGCGTTCAAGGAGACGGTCGAGGAGCTGTTCGTCCGCGGCCTGGTGCGGGCGGTGTTCGCCACCGAGACGCTCGCGCTGGGCATCAACATGCCGGCGCGCACCGTCGTGCTCGAGAAGCTCGTCAAGTACAACGGCGAGGCGCACGTCGAGCTGACGCCGGGGGAGTACACGCAGCTCACGGGCCGGGCCGGGCGCCGGGGCATCGACGTCGAGGGCCACGCGGTGGTCGTGTGGACGCCGGGGGTGGACCCGGAGCAGGTCGCCGGCCTGGCGTCGACCCGCACGTACCCGCTGCGCTCGTCGTTCCGGCCGGGCTACAACATGGCCGTCAACCTCGTCGACCGTCTCGGGGTCGAGGACGCCCGCGAGCTGCTCGAGCAGTCGTTCGCGCAGTTCCAGGCCGACCGCAGCGTCGTCGGGCTGGCGAAGCGGCTGGAGAAGAACCGCGAGGCCCTCGCCGGGTACGCCGAGGCCGCCGGCGGGCGCACCGGCGACGACGCCGACTTCCGGTCGTTCGCCGAGTACATGGACCTCCGCCGGCGCGTGTCCGAGCGCGAGAAGATGCTCGCCCGCCAGGGCCGCTCGGCGCAGAAGGCGGAGGCGGCGGAGTCGCTGGAGTCGCTCAAGCCCGGCGACGTCATCGCCGTGCCGGGCGGCAAGCGCGCGGGCCTGGCCGTGGTGCTCGACCCGGGCATCGACCGCAGCCCGCGCGGGATGGAGCCGCGGCCGCTGGTGTGCACCGAGGACCGGTGGGCCGGGCGGCTCTCGCTGGCCGACTTCCCCGAGCCGGTCGGGGTGCTCGGCACGATGAAGCTGCCCCGCAAGGTCGACCACCGCATCCCGCGGGTGCGCCGCGACGTCGCCAACGCCCTGCGCGAGACCGGGCTCGAGCCGCCGACGCGCACGGGCTCGGCCCGGCGGCGCCGGGGCGCGGAGAACGAGGACGTCGAGCTCGCGACGCTGCGCCGGGCCCTGCGCGCCCACCCCTGCCACGAGGCGCCCGACCGCGACGAGCGCGCCCGCTGGTACGAGCGTCACCAGCGCCTGGAGCACGAGACCGACCAGCTCCAGCACCGCGTGCGCTCCACGACGCACTCGCTCGCCCGGAACTTCGACCGCATCCGCGGCCTGCTCCACGAGCGCGGCTACCTCGACGACGCGCCCGACGCCGAGCAGGGCGTCACCGAGGACGGGCGGCGGCTCTCCCGGCTGTGGGGCGAGTCCGACCTGCTGGTGGCCGAGTGCCTGCGCCAGGGCATCTGGCGCGGCCTGGGGCCGGCCGACATCGCCGCGGTGGCGTCGTCGCTGGTCTACGACAGCCGCCGCGACGACGGCGGCGTCCCGCGGGTGCCCGAGGACGCGACGGCCGCCATCGAGGCGACGGTGGCGCTGTGGTCGGGCCTCGTCGCCGACGAGCGTCGTCACCACCTCGACCGCACCCGCGAGCCCGACCTGGGCTTCGCGTGGCCGGTGCACCGGTGGGTCCGCGGCGACACCCTGGCGAGCGTCCTCGCCGGGGCCCACGCGCACGGCATCGAGCTGTCCGCGGGAGACTTCGTGCGCTGGTGCCGGCAGGTCGTCGACCTGCTCGACCAGATCCGCTCCGTCGCGGGCACCGAGGACACCGTCGGGCGCGCGGCCGCGGACGCGGTCCGCGCCATCCGGCGCGGGGTGGTCGCCGTCGGGGAGGGCTGAGGCATGAGCACGCCGCCGGACGAACCGGGCACCGGGGAGGCGTCCCCGTGGGCCCGTCCGGACGGGTCGGTGCCCGCCGAGCGGGGCACCGACGAGCAGCCCACCGAGCAGCCGGACCAGGCGCAGCACCGGCCGACCGACCCCGCCTTCGCGCGCCCGGGCGGCGGCGAGGCCCCGACGACGCCCGGTGCGGCCGGTCCGGGCGGCTGGGGCCAGCCGACGGGCCACGGCCAGCAGCCCTACGGCCAGCCGCCGCCCGGCCAGGCCCCCTACGGCCAGGCCCCCTACGGCCAGGCCCCCTACGGCCAGGCGCCCTACGGCCAGCAGGGCTACGGCCAGCAGGGCTACGGCCAGCAGCCGTACGGCCAGCAGGGTTACGGCCAGCAGGGTTACGGCGTCCAACCCCCGCACGGCGCCCCGCCCGGCACCGGGCAGTTCCCGCAGCCGGGCCCGCAGGGCACCTCGGTGTGGGCGGCGCCCCCGGCGCAGGGCGGCGCGCCGCCCGGATGGGGTCAGCCGACCCAGGGCTGGGGCGGCCCGTACCCGCCGCGGACGCGCCGCCCCTTCCCGTGGAAGGTCGTCGGCATCGTGCTCGGCGCGCTGCTGCTCGTGGCGCTGGTCGTCGTCGGGCTGCTGGCGTTCGTGGTGGGTCCGAAGTTCGCGCGGGTGGACGTCCTCGACGGTGACGCGGTGGCCCAGGGCGTCACGCGCGTCGTCACCGAGGACTGGCGCCGGCAGATCACGGGGGTCTCGTGCCCCTCGGACCAGGAGGTCCGCCCGGGCGTGCGCTTCACCTGCTCCGCGACTGTCGACGGGCGCCCCGCCCAGGTGCCCGTGGCGATCCTCGACCAGCAGGGCACGTACTCGGTCGGCCAGCCACGCTGATGGCCACCCTCGACGACGTCCGCCGCCTCGCGCTGGCGCTCCCGCGCACCGGCGAGAAGCAGTCGTGGGGCTCGGCGCACTGGACGGTGTCGTCGAAGGGCTTCGTGTGGGAGCGGCCGCTGCGCCGGGGCGACGAGGAGGCCCTGCGGGCCGCCGGCGTGCCGCTGCCCGTGGGTGACGTGCTGGGCGTGCGGGTGGCCGACGAGGGCGTCAAGCAGGCCCTGCTCGCCGACGACCCGGACGTCTACTTCACGACGCCGCACTTCGACGGCTACCCCGCGGTGCTCGTGCGCCTCGAGCGGATCGGCGAGGACGAGCTGCGCGAGCTCGTCGAGGAGGCCTGGCTGCAGCGGGCCCCACGGACCGTCTCGGCGGCCTGGCTGGCCGAGCAGGGCCGCGGCTAGGGCGCGTCCTCGCCCCTCAGGGCGGCGACGAGCCGGTCGACCGAGCCGGTGAGGTTCCAGCGCTCCGCGAGCGCGGTGAGCGCGTCGGTGTCCACGGGGCCGTGGGGGAGGGTCCGGCGCTCGCCGGTCCAGTCGATGGGCGCGTCGGGCGCGACGACCACGACCTTCGGGGCCTGGACGAGGTAGTCGCCGGCCTTGGCCATCTTGGCCCGCACCGCCGAGGACATCCGCTGGTCCGAGCGGTCGAGGACGGCGCCGATCATCTCGTCCCAGGAGCCGAACTTGGACACCACCTGCGCGGCGGTCTTCTCCCCGATCCCGGCCACGCCGGGCAGCCCGTCGGAAGGGTCGCCGCGCAGCATCGCCATCTCCGCGTAGCCCGCCCCGGCGCGGTCCACCGGCACCCCGTACCGGGCGGCGACGTCCTCGGGGCCGTAGAGCTCGTACTTCGACACCCCGCGCGCGATGTAGACCACGCGCACGGGCGTCGGCTCGTCGCGCACCAGCTGGAGCAGGTCGCGGTCGCCGCTGACGACCTCGACGGCGTCGGCGGCCTCGGTGGCGCACAGGGTGCCGATGACGTCGTCGGCCTCGTAGCCCTCGGCCCCGGCGGTCGGGATCCCGGCCGCGGCGAGCACCTCGAGGATGATGTCCACCTGCGCGCCCAGCTCCGGCGGGGCGGCCTCCGCGTCGGGCGCGCCGCCGACGGGGGAGGACGGGTCGCCGGCCGAGGGGTCGACCCGGTGGGCCTTGTACGACGGGAGCGCCTGCACCCGGAACGCCGGGCGCCAGTCGCGGTCCAGGCAGGCGACGACCGCGCCCGGCTGCCGTTCGCGCACGAGGCGGGCGACCATGTCGCAGAACCCGCGGGCCGCGTTGACCGGCGTGCCGTCGTCGGCGGTCAGGCTCATGGGCACGCCGTAGAAGGCGCGGAACCACAGGCTGGCCGAGTCGAGCAGCATCACCGGCGCGACGGGGCTCGAGGGTCCGGCTCCGCTGCGCTTCGCGTCCATGGCGAGAGCCTCCCACGACCCCCCGCGCACGCCCGGCCGCACACGGTCAACGGGGGTTGACGCACCCCCGGGGGAGGAGTGCTCTGGCCTGGTGGACGTGATGGACGTGGCCGTGGTCGGTGCGGGACCCACCGGGCTGGTGAGCGCCGTCGGCCTGGCCCGGCGGGGTCACCGGGTGGCGCTCGTCGACAACGACCCGGGACCCGCGTCGGAGGAGCGCTGGGAGCGGCGCGGGGTCATGCAGTTCCACCACCCCCACGCCTTCCGGCCGCAGGCCGTCGCGGTGCTGTCCGGCGAGGTGCCCGACGCGGTGCGCGCGATGGTGGCCCGCGGCGCCGAGCCGATCGACCGGACCGGGACCGTCGCGACGACCGGTGGCGTCGTGCCGGCCGGGGCCGGGCTGCGGTCCCGGCGGATGGTCGTCGAGCGCGAGCTGCGCCGGGTCGCCGAGCGCGAGCCGGGCGTGACGACGGTCCTCGGCCGCGCCGACGCGGTCCTCGCCGACCGTGGCCGGGCGCGTGGCGTCCGCGTGGGGGACCGGCGGCTCGACGCCGACCTCGTCCTGCTGGCCACCGGACGCGCCGGGCACCTCGCCGACGACCTGCGGGCGCCCGGGGAGTCCGCCGACTGCGGCGTCGCCTACGTGTCGCGCCAGTACCGGCTCCGGCCGGGCGCGGCGTTCCCGCCCATGGGGTTCCCGGTCCTCGAGTTCGCGGGCCACGACGGCTACGCGGCGGTGGTCTTCCCCCACGACGACGGGGTGTTCTCGGCGCTCATCGCGCGCCCCGTCACCGACGCCCGCCTCACCGCGCTGCGCCACGAGGCGGCGTGGGAGGCGGCGGCCCGGGCGGTCCCGCTGCTCGCGACCTGGACCGACCCCGGACGCGCCGTCCCCGTCACCCCCGTCCTGCCGGGCGGGCGCCTCCACAACACCTACCGGGGCCAGCTCGACCCCGACGGCCGGGTCCCGCTGCCGGGGCTGGTGTTCCTCGGCGACGCCGTGTGCACCACCAACCCGACGGCCGGCCGCGGGATCGCGACGTCGCTGATGCAGGTCGAGCGGCTCCTCGCCCTGCTCGACGAGCACCCCGCCGACGCCGCCGACGCCGTCCTCGCGCTGGACGCCTGGTGCACCGAGCGGATCCGCCCCTGGTACGAGGACCACCTGGCCGTCGACGCCGCCCAGCTCGACCGCTGGGCCGGCGTCGACGTCGACCCCGCCCGCCCGCCGACCTCGGACCTCGTCGCGGCCGCCGCCCAGGTCGACCCGTCGCTGATGCCGGTGGTCGGCCCCTACCTCGACATGTCCGCCCTGCCCGCGACGCTCACGGCGGTGCACCCGCGCGTGCAGGAGATCTACGCCTCGGGGTGGCGGCCGGGGTTCGTGCGGGGGCCGACGGTGGACGAGCTCGCGGAGCTGGTCGCCGCGTCCTCCGGTCCGGCGGCGACGGCCTTCGCGTAGCGCGTCCCCGCCGCGAGCAGCACGAGCCCGGCGCCGAGGAAGGCGGCGACCCGGGCGAGGCCGTCGAGGGCGGTGAGGTCGAACAGCAGCAGCTTGACCAGCGCCGACACCACCAGCACGCCGCCGAGCACGCGGGGCAGCGACGACTGCAGGCCCCGGACGAGCAGCACCAGGGCGAGCGCGGTCCAGGAGACCGTCACGAGGACGTGGCCGACCAGGAACGCGTCGCGGGTGGGGGAGACGAGCAGGGCGGCGCTGATGACGGTGCCCGTCGCGCCGTAGAGGCCGACGACGCCCAGCCCGGCGCCCGCGACCGCGGCCCGCGACCGGTCGGCCAGCAGGCCCAGCCGCGCGAGGGCGACGAGCCCGACGACCGCCGCCGCCGCGAGCAGCAGCGAGGTCGCCAGGGCGCCCACGAGCGCGCCGACGGCGCCGGCCGTCGCGGTCCCGCCCGGCGCGGTGACCACGAACGGGGAGACGGGGAAGTCGACGACGAGGTCGACCGGGGCGTCCGTCCCGAGGGCGGCGACGAGGCCGACGAGCCCGAACACCGCGCCGGCCACGAGCGGCCCGGTGCGGCGGGTGGCGGCCGCGGCGACGCCGAGGACGGCCGCCTCGGCGAGCACCGGCACGGCCAGCGGGCCGGAGCCGATCGCGACGGCGGTGGCGACGAGCAGCGCGGCGGTGGCGCCGCCACCGGCGACCAGGGCGAGGGCGCGGTGCCCGGTCGGCGCGCCCACGCGGTCCAATCCCGTCACCAGGGCGAGCAGTGCCACGGCGACCAGCCCGGCCAGCAGGGTGCCCGGGACGCGGGCCAACCCGATCGCCACGAGCAGCACCGGGAGCACCGGGCCGCCGAGCAGGGACACGGCGACGGCCTGGTTCGAGGCCCCGAGCAGGACCGCGGTGACGCCCCCGGCGACGAGGACGGCGACGACGGCGAGCGTCGTGGGGAGGTCGGCGTCGATGACGTCGGCCCCGCCCGCGAGCAGCCGGACCGCCGCGCCCAGCGCCGCCACCGTCGACGCCACGGCGGCGACGGTCGCGACCCGCGGCCAGGCGCGGCGGCGGGCCACGACGACGGCGCCGACCTGCGCACCGAGCAGCAGGGCGACCAGCGTCGGCGTCAGCGCGCCGACGACGAGGGGCGCGGCCAGGGCCGAGGCGACGAGCACGCCGAGGGCGAGGCCCTCGTGGCGCCAGCGGTCGGCGAGCAGGAACCCGCCTGCGGTCACGAGCAGGGCGATCGGCACCGCGACCGCGACGGGCAGGAAGGCGTAGAGCGAGACCGCGGCCGCGTCGGCGAGGAAGAGCGCGGCGACGCCGGTGACGACCAGGGCGACGGCCCCGTCGACGGCGCGCTCGCGTACCCGCACGCCGATGCCGGCCAGCACCAGGCCCAGCGCGGCACCGGCGAGCACGCGCGCCTCGGGGCCGAGCCAGCCGCGGTTGGCGGCCAGGACCAGCAGCAGCACGATGCCCAGCACCGTCATGGCGGCGCCGGTGACCGCGAGCAGGCGGGCCGGGGACCAGGCGATCCGCGGGGTCCGGGGCGCGGCGGGCGGTGGCACCGGGGGCCCAGGGCGCCGGACGGGCCAGCCGCGCGGGGGCGCCCAGGTGCCGGCGGGCGGGGGCGACCAGCCGGGTGGGGCCGGCGGGGGGCCCAGGGGCGGCGCGGGCGGGGGAGCGGGCCGCGCGAGCGGGGCGGAGGCCGGGGGCGGCGTGGTCGTGGCCCGGGCGCTGCGCAGGCCGTCGAGGGAGGCGCGGATGCGGGCGACCTCGCGGCCGACGCCGGCGAGGTCGTCGTCGAGCCGGGCGATCAGGGCGTCGGGGGACAGCGGTGTGGTCATGGAGCGCAGCGTCCCGGACCGCCGATCGGTCGCCCAGGGGACAACTACCTAGTCGCCCCCGCCGGCCCGCGTGGCGGGCGGGTGGATCGGGCACAGGCCCGTCGCCGGCGCCCGGCCGGCCACGAGGAGAGGAGAGCTCATCCATGAGCGACATCACCGACAAGGTCGACAAGGCCTACGCCGACAAGTCCGTCTCCGACATCGCCGACGCGCCGGTCGACGCCCTCAAGGGCGTCAGCGAGGGCGACGCCGAGAAGCTCAAGGAGGCGTTCAACATCAAGACCGTGCGCGACCTGGGCACCAACAAGTACTTCCTCTGGGCCCAGGCCATCGCGAAGCTCGCCGACTGATCCGGCCACCCGCGCGTCGCGGGCGCGTCCGCGCAGGGCGCGCCCGCACCGCGCGGCGCTGACCTAGGCTCGGCGACCATGAGCGGCAGCGCCCCCGACCCCGTGACGGCCCGACTCGCCCGCGCCCGCGCGGCGGCCCGCGAGGCCGGCGTGGACGCCCTCGTCGTCACCCCGGGGCCCGACCTGCAGTACCTCACCGGCGTCGTCAAGCACTCCCACGAGCGCCTGTCGGCCCTGCTGCTGCCGGCCGAGGGTGACGTCGCGTTCGTCGTCCCGACCCTGGAGCGGCCCGGGCTGGCGGGTTCGGCGGTCGACGGCATGGACGCGCTGACCTGGACCGACGGTGTCGACCCGCACGCCCTCGTGGCGTCGCGGCTGGGCGACGTGCGCCGGGTCGCGGTCGTCTCGGACATGCCCGCCCTGCACGTGCTGGGCCTGCGGGACGCGATGCCCGGCGCGACGCTCGAGCTCGCCACGCCGATCCTGCGGCAGCTGCGGATGCGCAAGGACGACGCCGAGGTGGCGGCGCTGCGCCAGGCCGGCGCCGCGATCGACGACGTGCACGCCCAGGTGCCCGACTGGCTGGTGGCGGGACGCACCGAGGCCGAGGTCGGCGCCGACATCACCCGCGCGATCGTCGAGGCCGGCCACGCGGAGGCCGCGTTCGTCATCGTCGGCTCGGGGCCCAACGGCGCGAGCCCCCACCACGAGGTGTCCGACCGGGTGATCCAGGCCGGGGACGTCGTCGTCGTGGACATCGGCGGGCCGCTGCCCGACGGCTACAACTCCGACTCCACGCGCACCTACGTCGTCGGCGAGCCCGCGGGCGACGTCCGCGAGGTCTACGACGTGCTGCAGCGGGCCCAGGCCGCGGCGGTCGACGCCGTGCGGCCCGGGGTGACGGCCGCGAGCATCGACGACACCGCGCGGGCGATCATCGCCGACGCCGGCTACGGCGAGTACTTCGTGCACCGCACCGGCCACGGCATCGGGCTCGAGGTGCACGAGGAGCCCTACATCGTCGGCGGCAACGACCTCGTGCTCGAGCCGGGGATGGCGTTCAGCATCGAGCCGGGGATCTACTTCCCGGGCCGCTGGGGCGCGCGGATCGAGGACATCGTCGTGGTCACCGACACCGGGTGCGAGGCGGTCAACCGGCGCCCGCACGACCTGCTGTCGTGCTGACGACGCCACGACGCAGCCCGTCGGTCGGGGGCGAGCGGCGCGTGCGCTCCCGCGGCGCGTGGGTCCGGGTCGCCGGCGCCGTCGTCGCGGGCCTGCTGCTCTACGTGGCGTTCCCGCCGCTGGGGGCGTGGTGGGCGGCGCCGCTCGGGATCGCCCTGGTGCTCGCGGTCGTCGAGGGCCGCCGGGTGCGGACGGCGTTCGGGCTCGGGCTGCTCACGGGCGTGGCGTACCAGTGGCCGCTGCTGCACTGGACCGGCGAGTACGTCGGCGGCGTCTGGTTGCTGCTGCTGGTGGCCCTGACGGTGGTGGTCGCCGTGCCGGTCGCGCTGGCGCCGCTGGTGCTGCGCCTGCCCGGGGCGCCGCTGTGGGCGGCCGCGCTGTGGGTGGCCGGCGAGGCCGTCATCGAGCGGTGGCCGTTCGCCGGCTTCCCGTGGGCCAAGCTCGCGTTCGGCCAGCCCGGCGGACCGTTCGCCCCCCTGGCGTCCCTGGGCGGCGCGCCGCTGGTGAGCTTCGCGGTGGCGCTGTCGGGCGCGGGGCTGTGGGCGCTGGTCCGGACGCTGCGCAGCCGCCGCCGGGCCGCGACGCTCGCCGGGGCCCTCGTCGCGCTGCTGCTCGGGCCGATCGCGGGCCTGGCGACGTGGCCGTCGGTGGCCGCCGACCCGCCCGGACCGACGATCACCGTCGCCGCCGTGCAGGGCAACGTGCCGCGCGCCGGGCTGGACTTCAACACCCAGCGCCGCGCGGTGCTCGACAACCACGTCGCGCAGACCCGCCGGCTCGCCGACGACGTCCGCGCCGGGCGCACCCCGCGTCCCGACCTCGTGATCTGGCCCGAGAACTCCTCGGACATCGACCCGATCCGCAACGCCGACGCCGGCGCGGAGATCCAGGCGGTGACCGACGAGGTCGGCGTCCCGGTGGTCGTCGGCGCCGTGCTGTCGGGCACCCGCGACCCGGACGGGACGATCGTGCAGGGGCCGCGGAACACCGCGATCGTCTGGATGCCGGGGACCGGCCCGGCGGCGACGTACACGAAGCGGCACATCCTCCCGTTCGGCGAGTACATCCCCCTGCGCCCGGTCGCCCGGGCGGTGTCGTCGCTGGTCGACCGGGTCACCGACTTCGAGCCCGGCACCGGCTCGGGCGTCCTGACCGCCGGGCCGGCGCGCCTCGGCGTCGTGACCTGCTACGAGGTCGTCTTCGACGACGCCGTGCGCGACGCCGTCCGGGGCGGGGCCGACCTGCTGACCGTGCCCACCAACAACGCGACCTTCGGCTACAGCGACATGACCTACCAGCAGCAGGGGATGTCGCGGATCCGGGCGATCGAGCACGACCGCGCCGTCGTCATCGCCGCGACCAGCGGGCAGAGCGCGATCGTGGCGCCGGACGGGACGCTGGTGGCGCGCACGGGACCGCTGTTCACCCCGGGCCTGCTCGTCGAGCGGGTGCCGCTGCGCACGACGACGACGCTCGCCACCCGGCTCGGCCCGGGGCCGGAGTGGGTCCTCGCGGGGCTGGGCGCGGCGGCGGTGATCGCGGGCGTCGTCGTGGCACGCCGGGGGTCGCGCGCGTGAGCGGTCCGTGCCCCGACGGGTCGGACGTGCTGGTCACCGTCCCGACGTACAACGAGCGCGAGAGCCTGCCCGGGCTCGTGACGCGCCTGCTCGACACCCTGCCCGGCCTGCGGATCCTCGTCGTCGACGACGGCAGCCCGGACGGGACGGGCGCATTGGCGGACACGATCGCGGCCGTCGACCCGAGGGTGCGGGTGCACCACCACCGGCCCCGGGCGGGCCTGGGCGCGGCGTACGTCGACGCGTTCTCCCGGGTGCTCGACGACGCGTCCGCCGACGTCGGGTGGGTCGTGCAGATGGACGCCGACGGCTCGCACGCCCCCGAGGAGCTGCCGCGCCTGCTGGCCGCGGCCCGGGACGCGGACGTCGTGCTCGGGTCCCGGTACGTGCCCGGCGGCGGCACCGAGGGCTGGGCGTGGCACCGCCGGCTGCTCTCGCGGGCGGGCAACGTCTACTCGCGGCGGGTGCTGCGCCTGCCCCTGCACGACGTCACCGGCGGCTACCGGTGCTTCCGCCGGGCCGCCCTGGCCGAGCTCGGGATGGCGACGGTGGCGTCGGAGGGCTACTGCTTCCAGGTCGACGTCGCCTTCCGGGTGCACCGGGCGGGCCTGCGCGTGCGGGAGGTGCCGATCACGTTCGTCGAGCGCGCCCAGGGCGAGTCGAAGATGAGCGGCGCCGTGGTGCGCGAGGCGCTGTGGCGCACGACCTCCTGGGGTCTGCGCGACCTGGTCCGTCGCCGCCGCGCCCGGCCGCGCTGAGGAACACGAAAGGGCCGCCCCGGCGATGCCGGGACGGCCCTGGTGTCCTGAGGCTCAGGCGCTCTCGGAGCGGCGCTCCTTGAGCAGGCCCAGACGCTCGTCGAGCAGCTCCTCGAGCTCGGGCACCGAGCGGCGCTCGAGCAGCATGTCCCAGTGGGTGCGCGGCGGCTTGGCCTTCTTCTGCTCGGGCTCGGTGCCGTCGATGCGCTTGCCCTCGTCGCCGTGGAGGCGGCACTCCCAGGTCACGGGAGCCTCGGCCTCGTCGGAGAACGGGACCTCGAAGTCGTGACCCTTCGGGCAGCGGTAGGCGAAGGAGCGGCGGGGGGCGAGGTCGTGGTCGCGGTCGGTCTCGTAGCTGACTGCGCCGAGACGGCTGCCACGGAGGACGCGGTCGGCCATGATGGTGTCCTTTCCTCGACTGCGGTGCGCCCGCGGACGCACTCGCCGCCGGGCACGAGAGGGTCAACGCCGGGCCGTCGCTGTTCGTTCCCGCGACGCCCGGTGTTCACGCCGTCCGTGACCCGACTCACGACCTGGGCACGGAGACGGCTACCCCGCGGGGCCGCGGTCCACACGGGTTCCGACGTGCGCAACCGGCCGTGCCCGGCCGGAATTCCCCCGTCCGGCCGCTCGTCTCGCCGGGTCAGCCCTCGTCCGCCGGCGCCGTCCACGCCCCGCGGGTGACGAGCACGTCGCGCAGGAGGTCGGGGCGGTCGGTCATGATGCCGTCGACGCCGAGGTCGAGCAGCCGGTGCATCTCGGAGGTCCGGTCCACCGTCCACGCGTGCACCTCCAGGCCCAGGTCGTGGGCGGCGGCGAGCAGGCCCGCGTCGATCACGGGCAGCACCCCGAACCGGACGGGCAGCTGGGCGAGGTCGCCGCGGACCGGCAGGGCGCGCCCCAGGGGCCGCCGGACGACCGCGGGCGCGGCCGCCCGGGCCCGCAGGCGCACCGCGGAGCGCGAGGCGACCCCGGTGACCACGCGGTCGCCGTAGCGGGCCCGCACCGCCTGCAGCCGCCCCTCGTCCATGCTCGCCACGGCCACCCGCTCGGCGACGTCGTCGCGCTCGAGCAGGCGCAGCATCGGCGCGAGCGTGCCCGGCGCCTTGAGGTCGACGTTGAACCGCGTGCCCGGCAGCGCCTCGAGCACCTCCTCGAGGCGGGGGAGGGGCTCGCGCCCGCGCAGGCGCACGCCGGCGAGGTCGGCCCACGGCATGCTGCGCAGCACCCCGGGGTGCCCCGCCACGCGGCGCAGGGTCGCGTCGTGGTGCACGACGAGCACGCCGTCGGCGGTGGCGTGGACGTCGGTCTCGAGGTGGGAGTAGCCCTCGTCGACGGCGCGGCGGAACGCGGCGAGGGAGTTCTCGAGCCCGGCGAGGTCGTCGATGTGCCAACCGCGGTGCGCGAACGCCCGCGGGGTGCGACCGGCCAGGAACGGGTGCTGCGCCCGGGTCACGTCGAGGGAGTGTGCCCGGTGTGTGGCCGGGGCGCGCGGTGCGCCCCGCCCGGCCGCGCTGCTGATCCACCCAGCCGTGACCGATGGCACGTTTGTGGGAATCGGCGGGCCACCTTGGGGGCGCACGTGTACGTGCAGTAGCCTCAGCGGTCACACTGGGCTGAGGGGAGGCCAGATGCCCAAGAGGTCGGGGGGTGATCCCTCCTGGTGGTCGTCGGGCTCGGTTCCCGACGCCCTGCCGGGCTGGGCCCGCCGTGGCCTCGACGAGGCGTCGGACGACCTCGCGCCCTCCCCGCCGCCCGCGGACACCGGCCGCCACCGCCCGTCACGCCGCCGCGGCGCCGCCGGGGCCGCCGGCTCGAGCAGGCTGCGGGGCTGGGGCCTCGCCGCGGCCTCCGTCGCCGCCGCGGCCGCCGCCGTGCCGCTCGCGGTGTCCACGCTGGTCAACTCCGGCGAGAACACCGCCCTCCCGCGTGTGGGCACCTTCCCCGTCGTGGCGCCCGGCACGCTGCCCGGCACGGCGGCCCCCTCCACCGGGTCCCGCGGTGCGGGCGATCCCGCCGACGCCTCGGTGCTCCCGCCACTCGACGGGCCGGTCGCCGCGGCGCCGATCGTGCCCGCCCAGCCCCCGCGCACGGTGACCGTCGCCCCGCGCGCCGTCGCCCGCGACGCGGACGAGACCACGACGCGGCGCACCCCGACGCGCACCACGAGGTCCACCGCCGACGACGACACCCCCTCGAGCTCCCGGCCGACGACCCGCGGCGACGGCGAGGGCGACGGCGGCGGCGGTGGCGGCTCCGGCGGTGGTGGCTCCGGCGGCGGTGGTGGCTCCGGCGGCGGTGGTGGCTCCGGCGGCGGTGGTGGCGACGGCGGCTCCGGAGGCGACGGCGGCTCGGGCGGTTCCGGCGGTTCGCGTGGCGGCAACGGTGGCGGCCTCGTGGGCAACGTGGTCGGTGCCGTCGGCAACACCGTGAACGGCGTGGCCGGCGCCCTGGGCTAGGCCCGATCAGGCGCCGGCGGGCCGTTCCGGCAGCTCGGGGCGGGTGACGCCCTCGCCCAGCGCGGCCGCGTAGAGGTCGCCGTGGCGCTCGATCCGCGCCAGCACGTCGGCAGGGGAGAAGGTGAGCTCCCGGACGTCGCCCGCGGCCTCGACCTCGTCCCACGTCAGCGGGGTCGACACGGTCGGCGCGCCGTGCGCGGCCCGCGCGCGCAGGGAGTAGGGCGCGACGGTCGTCTTGGCCGTGTTGTTCTGGCTCCAGTCCACGAAGACCTTCCCGCGGCGCCGGTCCTTGGCCATGATCGCGGTGACCGACCGCGGCGTCTCCCGCGCCAGGTGCTCGGCGACCGCCTTCGCGTAGGCCGACGTCCGACCCGGGTCGTCGACCCGCACGGCGGCGGTCACCTGCATCCCCTTGCTGCCGCTGGTCTTCGGGCTGAGCACGAGGCCGTCCGCGGCGAGCAGGTCGCGCACGCGCACCGCGATCCGCGCGCAGTCCACGACGGTCTGCCCCTCGCCCGGGTCGAGGTCGAACACGAGCTCGTCGGGCGGCTGGGCCCGGTCCTCGTCGTCGACGCGCCACTGCGGTACGTGCAGCTCGAGCACCGCGAGGTTCGCCAGGTAGACCAGGGTGGCGAGCTCCTCCACCACCACGAAGTTCGCGGTCGCGGAGCCCTTGCTGCTGCCCGGCGTCGGCAGCGTGACGCTGCGCAGCCACTCCGGCGCCTTGGCCCCCGCGTTCTTCTCGTAGAACGACGGGGCCGCGATGCCGTCGGGGAAGCGGCGCAGCGTCAGCGGCCGGCCGGCGAGGTGGGGGAGCAGGGTGTCGGCGGCGCGGGCGTAGTAGTCGATCACCGACGCCTTCGGGACGTCGGGGTAGAGCTCCTTGTCGAGGTTCGACAGCCGCAGGCCGCGCCCGCCCACCGCCACCCGCGGCGACTGCGCGGCGGCGTCACGGCGCGGGGCCGCCGTGTCGCCCTTGCGGCGCTGGACGAGCCAGTCCTTCTCGTCCTGGTCGTCACGGTCGGGCTTGAAGAAGACGAACCGGCCCGACACCCGCTCGCCGTGCAGCGTCACGGCCACCTCGCGGTCGGACCACTTCTCGGCCTCGTAGCGCCCGGAGTCCCAGATCGTCATCTGCCCGCCGCCGTACTCGCCGGCGGGGATCTCGCCGTGGAAGTCGAGGTACTCCAGCGGGTGGTCCTCGGTGTGCACCGCGAGCCGGGGCGCGCCCGGCTGCTCGGGCAGGCCCCGCGGCACCGCCCAGCAGACGAGCACGCCGTCGCGCTCGAAGCGGACGTCGTAGTGCAGCCGGCGGGCGTGGTGCTCCTGCACGACGAAGCGGTCACCGGTGGGGGCCCCTCCGTCCACCTCCCCGAACGGCTCGGGCGTCTTCCCCGGATCCCGCTTGGCGTTGTACTCGGAGAGATCGGGCACGGTGGAGGTCTACCCGACCGGCCCGTCGTCGGTGAACCCGACGAACGCGAGCATCACCGCGAGGGCGTCGGGCCCGCCCGGATCGGTGTAGGAACCGCCGGCGCGGCCCCCGGACCAGGCGTGCCCCATGCCGTGCACGGTCCACGACTCGGCCAGGGCCCGGCCCCCCGGCTCCGCCCAGCGCTCGCGCGTCCACGCCCGCCCGCCCGGCGCCCGGCCCGTGGTGCGGGCGTGCTCGACCCGCCCGGAACCGGCCAGGGCCGAGCGCACCACCGCCTCGCCGTTGCCGACGGCCACGGTGCGGTCGTCGTCCCCGTGCACGGCGATCAGCGGGACGGGTCCGCCGTCGGCCACCCGGGCCGGCGGCGTGCTCATCACCGCGAAGGCGGAGCCGACGTCGTGGGCGGCGCGGAACGGCAGGCCGGAGTGCACCCCGGCGCCGCAGAACAGGTCGGGGTGGGTCGCCGCCATCACCGCCGCCATGGCGCCGCCGGCGGAGAAGCCCGCCACGGCGGTGCGGGCCCGGTCGGTGCCGTACCGCTCGGCGACGTCGCGGGTCGCGGCCGCGATGAGCGCCGGCTCGCCGGCGTCCCGGCCCTGGTCGCCGGGGCGGAACCAGTTCCAGTAGCCCATCGCGTTGGCCGACCGCGACTGCTCGGGCGCGACGACCACGACGCCCGCGCGCTCGGCGGCCTCGTCAGACCCGGTGGCGGCGGCGAACGCGTCGGCGTCCTGGGTGCCGCCGTGCAGCAGCACCAGCAGGGGAGCGGCGGGCCGCAGCGTGGTGGGCACGTAGAGGCGGTAGGCCAGCGTGCCCCCGGCGGCGCGCGCCGCGCCACGGGTGACGGTGCCGGGGGCGCGGCCGGACGTCCGGGCGCGTGGTCCGGGCGTCCGCGGTGCGGTGGGCATCGTCGGCGTGCGGCCGCCGAGGCCCTCCTGGAGGCGGGCGGTGGCCTCGAGGAGCCGCCCCTGCCGCACCAGACGGGTGGCCTCGGCCATGCTGCTCATGCTGTTCGTGCTGCTACCGGGACGGAACACGTGACCTCCAGGGGTCAGACGATGCGCGGGCCGAGGGCCGCCTTGACGGCCCGGCTCGCGCGGAAGGCCCCGAGCACCTCGACCGAGGCGATGGTGGCCGCGGCGAGGTCGGGCGGGACGTCGTCGGCGACGGTGGCCAGCCCCAGGACCCGGATGTGCACCCGCTCGCCGGCGTCCCGCATCGCTTCGAGGTCGCGGCGCGAGAAGTGCTGGCTGCCGAGCACGAGGGTGCGCCGGGCGACCGTGCTGTCGATCGCCGAGGCGCTCGCCGCGAGCTGGTTGCGCACGGCGGTGCGGATGAAGTCGGTGCGGGTGGTGAAGAAGCCCTCCTGCACGAGGAGGTCGATCCGGCCGAGGTCGACCGGACCGATGTTCACGGTGATCTTCTCGGTCCGCTCCGGTTCCACCGACCCTCCCGATGCCATCCACATGGATGGTGCACGGCAGGCGCCTGCAGCGCAACCACCCGCCGTCATACCCGGCGGGCGTCGTAGCGGTGCAGCACCAGCGAGGAGTCGGGCAGGCGGCGGGCCTCGAGCAGGCGCAGCGGGACGCGGGTCGGCTCGGCGAGCAGGGGGACACCGGCGCCGAGGAGCGCCGGGCCCACGAGGACGTGGAGCTCGTCGACCAGGCCGGCCACCAGCAGCGGGCCCAGGGTCGTGGTGCTGCCGAAGGCGACGACGTCCCCGCCCTCGCCGGCCGTCAGCTCCGCGACGGCGTCGGCGGCCGCCGCACGCGGCACCACCCGGGTGATGCCGGCCCACGGGGACGCGGGGTCGACGACGTAGGAGTCCGAGACGACGACCTTGTCGACGGCGTCGTGGCGCCGCGAGATCGCGCGCTGGCGGTCGTCCTGGCTGGGGTCGTCGGCGATGCCGGGCCAGTAGGCGACGAAGTCGGCGTACGTGGTGCGCCCGGCGAGGAGGGTGCCGGCCGCCTCCAGGCGCTCCTGGGCGTAGACGTTGAAGCCCTCGTCGAAGGGCATGACCGAGAGGTCCCCGCCCGGTCCGGCGACGAAGCCGTCGAGCGAGGTGATGACGGTGGCGGTGAGGCGGCGCATCGGGGAGCTCCTGTCTCGTGGGGTCCGCCCCGGGGACGGAGCCGGTCACCGCTTCTCGACACCGGCTTCTCGACACGGGCTTCTCGACACGGGGGCGCCGGAACCTCGGTACGGTCCGGGGCGTGAGCCTGCCCGACGACGGTCTCGTGGTGGTCGTCAAGCAGGACTGCCCGACGTGCCGGCTCGTCGCGCCCGTGCTGGGCGACCTGGCCGCCACCGTCTACAGCCAGGACGACCCGGCCTTCCCGGCGGGCGTGGGCGTCCTCGACGACACCGACCTCGACGCCAGCGTGGCGCTGGGCATCGATGTCGTGCCGACGCTGCTGCGCCGCGAGCACGGGGTGGAGACGCAGCGCGCCGAGGGCTGGGACCGCGACCGGTGGCGGGAGCTCAGCGGCGTCGCGGACCTCGGCACCGACCTGCCGGACTGGAAGCCCGGCTGCGGCTCGCGCACCCACGACCCCGAGGTCGCCGACGCGATGCTGGTGCGTACCCGCGGCCACGAGCTGGCCGCCCGCCGGGTCGAGCTCGCCGGGCTCGAGGACGAGGCCGAGGCCCTGTACGACCGCGGGTGGACCGACGGCCTGCCCGTGGTCGCGCCGACGCCGCCGCGCGTGCTGCGGATGCTGGCCGGCACGACGCGGGCGTCCGACGAGGTCGTCGCCGTGGTGCCGCCGAACCTCGTGCCCGCGACGGTCGAGAAGGTCGCCATCAACGCCGTGCTCGCGGGCTGCCGGCCCGAGTACCTGCCGGTGGTGCTCGCCGCGGTCGAGGCGGCGTGCGCGGAGGAGTTCAACGCCCACGGCCTGCTCGCCACGACGTGGGGCGCGGGCCCGGCCGTGCTGGTGCACGGCCCGATCGCCCGGCGGATCGGCGTCAACGCCGGCGGCAACGCCCTCGGCCAGGGCACGCGGGCCAACGCGACGATCGGGCGGGCGCTGCAGCTGGTGATCCGCAACGTCGGCGGCGGCCGGCCCGGTGAGGTCGACCGGGCCACGCTGGGCCAGCCCGGCAAGGTCGGGCTGTGCTTCGCCGAGGACGAGGACGCCTCGCCCTGGGAGCCGCTGTCGGTCTCGCGCGGGGTGCCCGCGGGGGCCTCGGCGGTGACCGTGTTCGCCGCCGAGGGCGCCCGCGGGGTCGTCGACCAGATCTCGCGCACGCCGGGGTCGCTGGCCCGCTCGCTCGCCGCGGCGCTGCGCGGGGTGGGCCACCCGAAGCTCGCGCCCGGCTTCGACGCGGTGCTGGTGCTCCCGCCCGAGCACGTCGCGGTCTTCGCCGAGGCGGGCTGGGACCGCGCGCGGTTCACCGCCGCGCTCGACGAGCTGCTGCTGATCCCGCCCGAGGAGCTCGTCCGCGGCGCCGGCGGCATCGAGGAGGGCGTCCCCGCGCCGCGGCGTCCGCACCCGAAGTTCCGGCCCGGCGGGCTCCTGGTGGCCGTCGCGGGCGGGGGAGCGGGCAAGTTCTCCACCGTGATCGGCGGCTGGGTCGGTGGCCCCGGCGGCAGCAGCCCGGTGACCCGTCTGATCGAGGAGTGACGCCGTCATGACCTTCGTGCTCGACCCCACCGACGAGTCCCGCCCCGCGTCCCGCACGGTCGGTCCGCGGCCTGACGACCTGGCCGGGCGCACCGTCGGCCTGCTCGACATCAGCAAGCCCCGCGGGGACGTCTTCCTCGGCCGGCTGGAGACCCTGCTCGCCGAGCGGGGGGTCACCGTGCGGCGCTACGCGAAGCCGACGTTCACCCGCCCGATGCCGGCGGACCTGCGCGCGGAGATCGCCGCCGAGTGCGACGTGGTGATCGAGGCACTCGCCGATTGAGGCTCGTGCACGTCGTGCAGTGTGCACGACCTCGCCGCCCTCGAGGCCGACGGCGTCACCGCCACCTTCGTCGCGTCGACGGAGTTCGTCACGGCCACCGACGCCCAGGCCCGGGCCCTCGGGTTCGCCGCGGTGCCCGCGGTCTACGTCGCCCACCCGATCCAGGACCGGACCGACGAGGAGATGGCCGCGCTGGCCGACGAGGCCCTGCCGCGGGTGCTCGCGGCGGTGACCGCCGGCGGCTGACCCGACCCCCCGTGCCGGCGCCGCACACGATCGTGGTTGCCTGGGCCGATGGCGATGAGCCGCCTGATGGGGCCGTGGTGGCGGCGCCTGCGCGAGACGCGGCGCGTCTACCGTTCCCGCCACGGTGACCACCTGGCCGCCGCGGTCACGTTCTTCACCGTGCTCGCGCTGGTGCCCCTGCTGATGCTCGCGGTCTCCGCCGTCGGCTTCGTGCTCTCGGCCAGCGACGGCGTGTTCGCCGAGGTGGAGGCCCTCGTCGCGGCGGCCCTGCCCCCGCCGGTGAGCGCGGAGGTCGTCGACGTCGTCCACGTCGTGGTGGCCGAGCGCGGTGCCCTCGGCCTGCTCGGGCTCGCCGCCGCGGCGGTCTCCGGGTGGAGCTGGATCAGCCACCTGCGCGACGCCGTGACCGCCCTGCTGGGCCGCCCGTTCCCGGAGCGGCGGCTGCACCACGCCGTCCACGACGTCGGGGCGCTGCTGGGCGTCGGGCTCGCGCTCGCGGTGTCGTTCACGCTCGCCGCGCTCACCGGCGTCCTGGGGCGGTCGCTGCTCGGCCTGCTCGGCCTCATCAGCACCACCGGCGCCCGGACGGTGCTCGCGGTCGGCGGCCTGGCGGTCGGGCTCGTCGCGAACTGGCTGGTCGTGGCGTGGTGCCTGGCCCACCTGCCGCGCCCGGCGCGACCCGTCCGCCCGCTGCTGCCCGCGGCCGCGGTGGCCGCCGTGGGCCTCGTCGTCCTGCAGCAGCTCGGCGGCCTGTACTTCCGCCTGGTCGGGACGTCGCCGGCGGTGACCGCGCTCGGGGCCCTCGTCGGGTTCCTCGTGATCGTCTACCTCGTGGTCCGCTGGCTGTTCCTGGTGACGGTCTGGACCGACACCCGCGCCCCGGACGCGGTCTCGGACCGGGGCGAGAACGCCCGCGCGGGGATCGAGCTCGTCGCCGACCTGGTGGGCTGACCGCCCGGACGCTCCGCCGGGTGGTCCACCCCACGCCGAACACCGGTGCCGACGGCTCACAGCGGGCATACGCTGCGGGCCGTAACCGGGAGGAGGCACGCGGATGAGCGTCGTGGTCGACGCGGAGACCGATCACCGCCGGGCCGTGGAGGCCGTGCGACGGGGGCTCGCCGAGCTGCCGCCGGACGCGCCGGTGCGGTTGCGCAAGAAGACCTCGAACCTCTTCCGCTTCCGTGGCGGCGAGGGCGGGCTGCGCGTGGAGGGTCTCGACCGCGTCCTGTCGGTCGACCCCGTCGCCCGCACCGCCGACGTCGGCGGGATGACGACGTACGAGGACCTCGTCGCGGCGACCCTGCCGCACGGGCTGATGCCGCTCGTGGTGCCGCAGCTCAAGACGATCACGCTCGGCGGCGCGGTGGTGGGGCTCGGCATCGAGTCGAGCTCGTTCCGCGACGGGCTGCCGCACGAGTCGGTGCTCGAGGCCGACGTGCTCACCGGCACCGGCGAGGTGCTGTCCACCACCGAACACCCCGACCTGCTGGGCGGCCTGCCCAACTCCTACGGGACGCTCGGCTACGCGCTGCGCCTGCGCATCGAGCTGGCCCCGGTGCGGCCGTTCGTCCGGCTGCGCCACGTCCGCTTCGACAGCGCGGCCGAGGTCGCGACGGCCCTGGCGGAGATCACGGAGTCACGGTCGTGGGCGGGGGAGCGGGTCGACGTCGTCGACGGCACCGTGTTCTCCGACCACGAGCACTACGTGACCGTCGGCGAGATGGTGGACACCGCGCCCTACCTGTCCGACTACACCGGCCAGGGGATCTACTACCGGTCGATCCAGGAGCGTGACAGCGACTTCCTGACCATCCACGACTACCTCTGGCGGTGGGACACCGACTGGTTCTGGTGCTCGCGCGCGCTGGGCGTGCAGCACCCCGTGGTGCGCCGCCTGTGGCCGTCGCGGTACCGGCGGTCGGACGTCTACCGCCGGCTCGTCGCGCTCGACCGCCGCCTCGGGCTCTCGCAGGCCGTCGCCCGCCGCGGCGGGGCCGCCGGCGTCGAGCCGATCATCCAGGACGTCGAGGTACCGGTGGACCGGCTGCCGGAGTTCCTCGCGTTCTTCCACGACGAGATCGGGATCAGCCCGGTCTGGCTGTGCCCCCTCCGTCAGCGGGATCGACGGAGCTGGCCGCTGTACCCGTTGGACCCCGACACGACCTACGTCAACGTCGGGTTCTGGTCGGACGCCGAGCTCTCCCCGGGCCAGGCGCCGGACCACCACAACCGGCGCATCGAGCAGGTGCTCCTCGGCATGGACGGCCACAAGTCGCTGTACTCGACGGCGAGCTATCCCCGCGAGGAGTTCGACGCGCTCTACGGAGGGGCGACATACCGCGAGCTCAAGGCCCGCTACGACCCGGACGGCCGCCTCCCGGATCTCTACACCAAGACCGTGACGGGCTGAGTCACACCCGAGGGAGGATCGTCGTGCAGGTCGCCGAGATGTTCCGACCGGTGCTGGGGGAGCAGGCCCCCATCACCATCCGCGCCTACGACGGGAGTGCGTCGCCGCCGGCCGCCGCCGACCCCGTGGCCACCGTGGACGTGCGCAGCGAGACCGCGCTGGCCTACCTGGCCAGCTCGCCGAACACGCTGGGGCTCGCCCGGGCGTTCGTCTCCGGTCACCTCGACGTCGAGGGTGACCTCTACGAGGCCCTCACCGCCATGAGCGAGCTGACCGTCTCGGACGTGCCGCCGTCGACGCTGCTGAAGATGGTCGCGCGGCTGGCCCCGCTGCGGTGGCGCCACCGCATCGCGCCGCCGCCGGAGGAGCACCGCCAGCACGGCCGGCGGCACTCCAAGGGTCGCGACTCGAGCGCCATCGAGCACCACTACGACGTCTCGAACCGCTTCTACGAGCTGGTGCTGGGCCCCTCGATGGCCTACACCTGCGCGGTCTACCCCTCCGCGGGCGCAACCCTCGAGGAGGCGCAGGAGAACAAGCACGAGCTGGTCGCGCAGAAGCTCGCCCTGGAGCCGGGGATGCGGCTGCTCGACGTCGGGTGCGGCTGGGGCCAGATGGCGATGCACGCCGCGGAACACCACGGGGTCCAGGCGCTGGGCGTGACGCTCTCGCGCGACCAGGCCACCTGGGCGCAGAAGGAGGTCGCCCGCCGGGGTCTCGGCGACCTCGTCGAGATCCGGCACAGCGACTACCGCGACGTCACCGAGTCCGGCTTCGACGCGGTCAGCTCGATCGGTCTCACCGAGCACATCGGCCGGCGCAACATCCCGGGCTACTTCCGGTTCCTCTACGGCAAGCTGCGCCCGGGCGGCCGGCTGCTCAACCACTGCATCACCCGCCCCGACGCCCACCACCGGGCCCACGCCGACGCGTTCATCGACCGGTACGTCTTCCCCGACGGCGAGCTGCTGCCCGTCGGCTGGCTCGTGTCGCGGATGAACGCGGCGGGCTTCGAGATCCGTCACGAGGAGAACCTGCGCGAGCACTACGCGAAGACGCTCGCCGGGTGGTCGGCCAACCTCGACGCCCACTGGGACGAGTGCGTCCAGGAGGCAGGGGAGGGCCGCGCCCGCGTGTGGCGGCTCTACATGCCCGCGTGCCAGGTGGGGTTCGACCTCAACAACATCCAGCTCCACCAGGTGCTCGGGGTCAAGCTCGGCCCCGACGCCCGCTCGGGGTTCCCGCTGCGTCCTTCGTTCTGAGGAACCCCCTCGGCGGCGTGTCGTCGGGCCCGCGGTCGCCGGGCTCGCCGAGCACGCCGCGCAGCTTGGCGACCGCCCGGTGCTGGGCCACGCGCACGGCACCGGGCGTGGAGCCGACCGCGAGCGCGGTCTCCTCGGCGGAGAGCCCGACGACGACGCGCAGCACGAGGATCTCGCGCTGCTTGGCCGGCAGCTGCGCGAGCAGGGCGCGCATCTCCGTGCTCGCCGACATCTCCAGCGCGTGCTGCTCGGGGCCCGCGACGTCGGTGAAGCCCTCGGGGACGTCGTCGGTGGGCTCGGAGCGGTCGCGCCCGGCGCTGCGGTGGGCGTCGACGACCTTGTGGGCCGCGATCCCGTAGACGAACGCGAGGAACGGCTTGCCCTGGTCCGTGTAGGTCGGGAGGGACTTGAGGACCGCGAGGCAGACCTCCTGCGCGACGTCGTCGGCCGCGACGCCGCCGCGCTCGGTACCGAGCCGCGACCGGCAGTAGCGCACGACCAGGGGGCGCAGGATCACCAGCAGCTGGTTCAGCGCTGCGCGGTCACCGGCCACCACCGCGGCGACCAGCCGGTCGATCTCGTCGGACTCCTCGGTCACCGGCGACACCCCCGCCGCCCCCGTCGCTCCACCGTTCGCCGTCCCCCCAGGTGCCCGGTCGTGGTCCGGGCACGATCACCATCGGTGACCGGGACGTCACCGTCCGGACATGCACGTCCCGACACGCGACCCGGTCGTGACCCCACCGTGCTCGATCGGGTGGGACGTGGGAAGGAGGCGCGCGGTCGGCGGCCGGACTCACCGCCCAGCGGCCGATCGGCCGGACACGGTCCACCGGGTGCGCGCCGTCACCGGTCGGCCAGGCCCGACGAACGGATCTCGATCACGGTCATCGCGGCGGGACGACGGCGCACGGGGTGTGCTTGCCTGGCGTCCACGCTGACGTCCAACGTCAGGAAAGCCGCCACGTCGGCCGCGTTCGCGCCCTGTCGGTCGATCCGATAATCGACATTATGTCACTTCGACAGGAGGAGCCCCACCCCCGCTAGGTTCCGCCATCGTGCAGGTCGCGCCGGTGGTCCGGGCCCGCTGGGCGGTGCTGGCCGCGTTCACGCTCCTGGTGGCGTCCACGCAGCTGCTGTGGCTCGGGTTCGCGCCCGTGACGTCCGACGTCGGCCGGGCGCTCGGTGTCTCCGACGGCGCCGTCGGCAACCTCGCCGCCGTCGAGCCGTTGCTCTACGTCCTGCTCGCTCTACCGGCCGGTCGCTTCGCCGACCGGCGGTTCGGCCCGGCGCTGGCGCTCGGCGCGGTGCTCACCGCCGGCGGCGCCCTGGTGCGCCTCGTCGACGCCGGCTCCTACGGCTGGATCCTCACCGGCCAGCTCGTGGTGTCCGCCGGCCAGCCGCTGGTGCTCAACGCGACCACCGCCGTCGCCGCCCGCTGGTTCCCGCCCCGCGAGCGCACCACGGCGATCTCGGTCGGCAGCGCCGGGCAGTTCGCCGGCATCCTCGTCGCCGCGCTGTCCGGCGGCCCGGTCCTGGCCGTCGGCGGGGTCACCGGGCTGCTCCTCCTCGGCGCGGTGGTGGCCGTCGCGGGGGCGCTGGCCACCCTGCTCGCCCTGCGGGTGCCGCCCCTCGCCGACGCAGCCCGGACCACCGATCACGCGCTCCCCCGCGACCGCGTCCTCTGGCTGCTCGCCGGCCTGCTGTTCGTCGGCGTCGGCATCTTCAACGCGGCGGCCACCTGGCTCGACGTCCTCGTCGGCGGCCTCGGGCTGCCCGGCGCGGGCGGCCCGCTCGTCGCGCTCATGACGCTCGCCGGGATCGTCGGCGCGGCCGTCGTCCCCGGCTGGGCGGCCCGCCGCGACCGGCGCCGGGCGGCGCTCGTCGTCGTGCCCGCCGCGGTGGTGGTCGCGTTCGCCGTCACCGCGTCCGCGCCGGGCGCCGCGGTCACCGCCGTCGCGCTCGCCGTCGCCGGGTTCTTCCTGCTGGCGGGGCTGCCGATCGCCCTCGACTGGTCCGAGGCCCGCGTCGGTGCGGGTGCGGCCGCCAGCGCCACCGCCCTGCTGCTGCTCGCCGGCAACCTCGGCGGGGTCGTGCTCGTGCTCGCTGTCGAGCCCCTCATCGCCGCGCCCGTCGCGGGGCTCCTCGCCATCGCCGCGCTCGCCGTCCCGGGGCTGGTGTTGGCTGCCCTGCTGCCGCGGTCGTCGGCCGATCCGGGTGTGACGCCGGGCGCGCAGCCGGGCGGACCGCCCGCGGAGGCCTAGAGTCCGCACCTGGTGACGGGGTGGCGGTGGGTCCTGCTCGCGGCGCTGACGGTGGCGGCCACCGTCGGGCTCGCGGCCCTCGCCGTCCCCTCGGCCGCCCTGTTCGCCGGCCTGCTGGTGGCGACGGTCGTGGCGCTCGCCGGTCTCGGCCCGCGCGCCGTCCCCCGCCACGCGACGTCCGCGGCGCAGGCGGTCATCGGCGTCGTCATCGGGCTGCTCGCCCGCCCCGAGACGCTCGGCGCCGTCGCGGCCGACTGGCTGCCCGTGCTGCTGGTCAGCGTCGGGACCCTGGTGGTGAGCATGGCCGCCGGGCTCGTCATGGGCGTCCAGCGCGGTGTCTCGGCCCTCACCGGCATGCTCGCCCAGACCGCGGGCGGCGCCTCCGGCCTCGTCGCGATCAGCCGCGAGCTCGGCGGCGACGAGCGGATCGTCTCGGTCGTGCAGTACCTGCGGGTCGGGCTGGTGACGGCGTCGATGCCGGTCGTGGCCGTCGTCGGGTACGGCGCGTCGCACGTCGCGGCGGGCGGCGATGCGGCCGGTCCGGCGTCCGCCCCGTGGTGGGTCGGCGTCCTCGCGGTCCTGGGCTGCGCCGTGGTCGGGGTGCCGCTGGCGAGGCTGCTGCACGTCCCGGCCGGTGCCCTGCTCGGACCGATGGTGCTGGCGGCGGGCCTGAGCCTGTCCGGGCTGCTCGTCGGGGTCGCCGTGCCGACGCTGCTCGTCGACGTCGCCTACGCGGTGATCGGTTGGCAGGCCGGGCTGCGGTTCACCCGCCGGGCGCTCGCCACGGTGCTGCGGGTCCTGCCGCTGGCCACCGCCCTGATCCTCGCGGTGATCGCGATCTGCGCCGGGCTCGGGCTGCTGCTGTCCTGGGCGACGGGCATGACCCCGCTCGAGGGCTACCTCGCCACGACGCCGGGCGGGGTCTACGCGGTGCTCGCCACGGCGATCTCGTCGGGCGTCGACGTGACGTCGGTGGTCGCGGTCCAGGTGCTGCGGGTGCTGCTCATGCTGCTGGTCGCTCCCCTGCTCGCCCGCCTCGTCGGACGCCGGAGCGCGGTGGCCCCGGACCGATGACGCGGGTCAGGAGCGGCGCAGCCCGTCGAGGAGCCGGGCCGGCGACAGCGCCACCGGGAACGGCCGGGTCACCGGGACGACGTCGTCGCCCACCACCTCGGCCACGGACGCGTACCGGCCGCCCGCGTCCAGCTCCAGGACCTCGATCGCCCCCGCGCCGTCCGGGTCGAGCACCCAGTACGACGGCACCCCGAGGCGCTCGTAGTGCGCCTTCTTCGTGTTGCGGTCGTGCAGCCGTGTGCTGCGCGACGCCACCTCCGTGGCCAGTACCGGCGCCACCGGGAGGTTCGCCCACGTGAGGTCGGCGAACCGGGCCACCAGGACGTCGGGCTGGACCTCGTCGACGACGCTCGTCGTGACCGCGAAGGGAGCCGCCAGCACGTGGAGCTCGGGCGGGCACGCCGCCCGCAGCAGCGTGTACAGGGTCAGCGCCATCTCCTGGTGCGGCCACCCGGGCGCCGGGCTCACGAAGAGCATCCCGTCGATGAGCTCACGGCGCCGGCCGTCGTCGGGCATCGCGTGCAGCTCGGCCACCGTGTAGCCCGAGGTCGACGCCAGTCCGCTCACGGTCGTCATCGTCCCTCTCCCCCGCTCCCCCGACCAGGCCGCTACCGCACGCGGCGCACACCCGACGGGGTGCTGAGGAAGACCCCGAGCGTCCCGAGCCCTGCGCCGGTGGCGGCGCCGTCGAGCGCCGCGGCCCACTCCTCGTCGTCCCGACCGATCTCCGCGGGGCCGAGACGCTCCAGGACGAACACGCAGGACCCCGGGCCGGCGGCGGTGGCCACCATGTCCGTGAGGTGGGCGAGCATGGCCCGCAGACCCTCGGTGAGGTGCCGCTCGGGCCGGCGGGGTGAGTCCTCGATCGGGATGACCGTCGGCGCCTGCCGCCGGTCGCCGTCGACGAGCAGCAGCCACACGCACCCGTCCTGGGTGGCGGGACCGACGAGCGCCTCGACGCGGGCCGCCACGTCGTCGTCGGTGAGCAGCGGAGCGGCGAGCTCGGGTGAGGGTGTCATGCGGTCACGGTGACGCCGCCCGTCGACGCCGTGGTGCCGGTTTGCCGAAGCAAACGCTCAGGACGGCCGCAGACGCCCGAGCAGCGGGATGGCGGCGATCTTCTCCTCGGTCAGGTCGTCCCAGACGATGCGGCCGGGGTGGCGGACGTCCCGGGTGCAGGTGATCACGCGCTCGGCGGTGACGACGAGGTCGAGGCGCACGTCGTGGTCGGTCACCGGGATCTCGCCGACGGGCACCACCTGCTGCTCGTGCACCGTGGTCACCACGGGGGTGTCCGGCGCGACCAGCCCGGCCTCGCTGGCCACCGCGAACTCGAGGTCCGAGAAGCCGCCGCCCTTGCCCAGCCGGGCGCCGTCCTCGGCGACCGCGACGCAGCCGGTGACGACGAGGTCGACGGGCTCGAGGTCGCCGACCGCGACCGTGCGCGCGGACGCCGCCGCGCCCTTGATCGACGAGGCCTTGCGGGGCGTGTCGGCGAGGTGCTCGGGGTCGAGCAGGAAGAACGGCGCCTCCTCGGCCAGGCGCGGGACGGCCATGTAGACCGTCTTGCCGTCCTCGAGGGCGCGCTGGCGCACCGGCCACTGGGCGGCGTCCGGGTTGCACTTGAGCGTGCGCGCCCGCCGCCAGACCTCGGTGCCGCGCAGCAGCTCGGCCGCCGCCTCCGCGCCGCTGACGTTCGGGATCCGCCCGTGTGCCCCGGGGAACCGTGCGAGCCGCTGCTCCTTCAGCGCGTCCCACACCCGCTGCCGGACCGCCGCCTTGGCCTCGTTGACCTCGGCCGGGCCGCCGGCGTCCACGTCGTGCCGCCTCGCCACGGCGATCACGGTACGGCCTCACACGTGGTGCACCGACGCCACGCGGTACATCCGCGGCTCGGCGGTGGCGATGGCCGTCGCGGCGGCCATGTGCTCGCGGGCGGCCGGGTCCGCCCACATCCCCTCGAGGGCCTCCTGGCTCTCCCACTGCGCGTAGTTGACGACGTGGGTGCCGTCGAGGCTCGCGTGCAGGTTCGCCGACACGAAGCCCGGCACGTGCCGGATCACCTCCTCCGTGGCCTCCTCCAGGAGCGCGACCAGCTCGGCCTGGCGCTCGGGCGCGACGGTGAAGTGGTTGATCAGCGTGGTGACGGTGGTCCCGGCCGCGATGGTCGACGTGGGCACGGTGAGCTCCTCGGTGTGTCAGGTTCCTGACGGACGTTCCTCATTGTGTAAGGTTCCTGACATGAGTCAAGTCCCGGTCGCCGACCGCCCCGGATGGCGGGTGAAGCAGGTCCAGCAGGCGCTGCGCCACGCCGGCGACGACGCGCTGCGCGACGCCGGGGTCTCGGTGAGCCAGTACGCGGTGCTCCGCGCGCTGGCGGACGCCCCCGGGACGTCGTCGGCCGAGGTCGCCCGGCGGTGCTTCGTCACCCGCCAGTCGCTCGCCGACGTCCTCGCCGGCCTCCGCGCGGCCGGCTCGGTCACGCCGGCCGAGCCCGGTGCCGGGCGGGCGCGGCCGATGGCGCTCACCGACGCGGGTCGCGCACGGTTGGACGCGGCCGAGGCGGCGATGACCGAGGTCGAGCAGCGCATGCTCGCGGGTCTGTCCGCCCGCGAGGTCGCGACGCTGACCGAGCTGCTGGCGGTCTGCGCGGCGAACCTGACGGCCCCTACCGGCCCGTGAGGCGGTCGAGCGCCGTCGTGATCGCGGCGGTGGAGCGGGAGATGTCGGCCGGGGTCGTCGACCAGTTCGACACCGACAGCCGCAGGGCGGGCCGCCCGTGCCAGGCGCTGGTGCCGACCCAGCACGTCCCGTCCGCGGCGACGGCCCGGGAGAGCTCGGCCGCGTCGGCGCCGCGCGGGGCGAACAGGACCTGGTTGAGCACGACGTCGTTGAGGACGTCGATCCGCGGGTGCGCGCCCAGCTCGTCGGCGGCCTGGCGGGCCAGGGTGCAGCAGCGCTCGACGAGGTCGGCGACGCCGTCGCGCCCCAGGTGGCGCAGCGCGGCGTGGATCGGCACCGCCCGCGCCCGCCGGGAGCTCTCCGGCGTCCGGCCGGACGGGTCGCCCGCACCGATCGTGATGTACGCGGCGGCGCTGGAGAACGCCGCGGCGAGCGCGGCCGGATCGCGGACGATCGCCATCGCGCCGTCGTACGGCACGTTGAGCCACTTGTGCGCGTCGACCGCCCACGAGTCGGCCCGCTCCCGACCCGCGACGAGGTGCCGACGGGCCGGCGCCGCGGCCGCCCACAGCCCGAACGCGCCGTCGACGTGCAGCCACGCGCTCGCCCGCTCCCCCACCGCGTCGGCGACGGCGTCCAGCGGGTCGCACGCCCCGGTGTCGACCTGCCCGGCCTGCGCGCACACCAGCACCGGCCCGTCGATCGACGCCAGCAGGTCGCGCAGCAGCTCCGGGCGCATCCGCCCCTGGTCGTCGGCGGGGACGCGCACGGCGCGGTCGGCGCCGAACCCGAGCAGGCGCAGGGCCGCCAGCACGGTGGAGTGGGCCATCGCGCCGATCACCACGGTGGGCACGGGCGCGCCCGCGAGCCCGCCGGCGCCGACGTCCCAGCCCTGCGCGGCGAGCAGCGCGTGGCGGGCCGCGGCGAGACCGGCGACGGTGGCCATCTGGGCGCCGGTGACGAACCCCACGGCCGAGCCGGCCGGCAGCCCGAGCAGCTCGCACACCCAGGCGCCGGTGACGTCCTCCAGCGCCGCGACCGCCGGGGACATCACCCGCACCGCGGCGTTCTGGTCGGCGGCGGAGACCATCCAGTCCGCGCCCACGGCCACCGGCAGCGCGCCCCCGGTGACGAACCCGAAGTAGCGCGGCCCGGCGCTCGCGACGAGCCCGGGCTCGAGGGCGCTCGCCAGCTCGTCGAGCACCTCCGCGGCGGGCCGGCCGTGCGTGGGCAGGCGGTCGTCGAACCGCGCCCGCGCGTCCGCGTCGGCGACCGGCACGGCGACAGGCCGCTCCCCCACCGCGCCCAGCCAGTCGTCGGCGAAGCGGCGGGCGCGGTCGAGGACGGCGTCCAGGTCGTCCACGGTCAGTCGCCCGTCGCCGAGAAGTGCATGGTGTCCTTCGGGGCGCGGAACATTGCGCCCCAGGTCCAGCCCAGCGCGCCGAAGGCCCGGACCACGACGTCGCCGTCGGTGATCATGCCGGGCCGGCGCCACGACCGGTCGGTGTAGGCCGACGCGAGCTCCGGCACGACCAGGCCGTCGCGGCGCTCGAGCGGGTTCTGGAACGGGTCCACGTCGACCGCGAGGCCGTACGCGTGGGCGGAGAACCGGGTCTGGCCGGTCGCGGGACGGCACGCGAAGGCGCCCGTGGTGTTGCCCCGGCCCGTCGGTGGGGCGGTGAGGTCGTCGGCGGAGGCGACGCGCATCGCCTCGATCGGGAAGCGCGCGTCGAAGAGCTGCCGGAACACGCCCACGACGCCGTCGGCGACGTCGTCGCGGACGATCATCTCGCCGGTGTGCGGGCGGTCGTCGAAGCCCCAGAACGACATCCGCAGGTAGCGCAGCCGGTCCGGCCCGACGGGGCAGCCGGGCCGCCAGGTCGACCGGGCGAGGACGTCGGCGGGCACCGCGGCGACGGTCGCCTCGTAGCCGCCGGACGCGGGCGGCGGCAGGACGTCCGGGGCGGTGCGGCGCCGGTCGACGAGCTCGGGCGGGGTGGGTAGGACCTCCCCGAAGCCGTCGGCCCGGCGCGGGAGGACGGGGTCGGGGGTGGTGGTCGGGACGGTCGGGGTCGCCAGGGCCGGCACCGCGGCGGCGGTCGGCGTCGGCGCCGGGTCGTCGCGGTCGAGCGCGACGATCGCGGCGACGACGAGGACGGCGGCGGCGAGCACCACGACGGCGAGGCGGCTGCCCGCCTCGCGCTCCGGACCCGGCACGGGTCAGGACGCTAGTGCCCCGCTCCCCCGCCGCGCGTGCGCCAGGGCCCACACGCCGAGCACCGCGACGACGAGCACCTCGGCCAGCGCCAGCCCGCGCTCGAGCAGGCCCAGCGGCACGGCGCGCCACCACGGCACGCCGATCACCCCGCGCAGGGCGATCGCCCCGACGATCGGCAGGAACGACGCCAGCGCCAGCCACGACCCTGCTCGCACCCAGCGCAGGAGCGGGCGGGCGTCGGCGTCCCGGCGGTGGCGGCGCGCGAGCAGCAGCGCCCCCAGGGGCAGCGCGAGGAAGGCGACGAGGCTCGCGTAGCGGTGGACGTAGCCCGAGACGCTGGGGCCGATCGACCAGTTCGTCTTCTCGAACGCGACGACGAGCAGCAGACCCGCGCACCAGGCGCCGAGCAGCACCGACGGCCACGACCACGCGGGCGTGAGCCGGGCCGCGACCAGCGCCGCCAGCACCCCGGCCGAGCCCAGCGCGAGGCCGACCACGGCCACGTCGAACACCCAGCCGCCCGGGACCAGCGCGTACTCGCTGATCGTGCGGCGCACCGGGTCGATCCGCGCCGACGGCCCGACGAGGTGCAGCACGCCGATCAGCGCGAGCGCCAGCGCCACCGCGGCCACGCCGGCCCGCGCGCCGGCCGCCACCGTCCGGACCGGGACGGCCGGGGCGAGCTGCGAGGTCGTCACGGCCCGGTCAACGTGCGGGCCCGCCGCCGCGTTCCGCTCACCGGCGGTAGGCCGAGCGCGGGCCGAGGCCCGCCCCCGTGAACGGGCCGGCCGCGCCGAAGCCGTCGGCGAGCCCCACGCAGCGATCACCGCTGAACAGCCCCGCGCGGTAGTGCAGCCCACCGCCCGCCGTCTCCCGGTCGACGGCGAGCGCGACGTCGTAGGTGCGCGGGTGCGCCACCTCGTCGACGTACTGGACCTCCCACGCGGACGGCGCGAGCTCCTCGGGCGGGCCGCCGTCGGGGTCGCCGAGACGGGCCGACTGCCAGGC
This sequence comes from Actinomycetospora chlora, assembly GCF_039542135.1. NCBI lineage: Bacteria > Bacillati > Actinomycetota > Actinomycetes > Pseudonocardiales > Pseudonocardiaceae > Actinomycetospora > Actinomycetospora chlora. The sequence goes on along the minus strand of NZ_BAABHO010000008.1, from coordinate 34,280 downwards.
CGCGACCGCGTCGGCGTACCAGGACAGCAGCGCGACGTTGTTGACGTGCCGGTTCGTGTCGACGTCGCCGATGCGCGTCACCAGCGGGTGCGCCAGCGGGTAGCGGGACCGCTCGCGCCGGGAGGCCTCGGGCCGGGGCGGGCCGCCGCCGGGCTCCTCGAGCACCATCGACCCCAGGTCCTCGCGCAGCGCGTCGGGCAGGCCGCTCGGCCCCGACCCGGTGGCCAGCACCGTCACCGAGTCCGACACCGCGACCGGACGGTCGCCGTCGAACACCGCGTGGCCGTAGGAGTACGACGACCCGCCGATGCGCCGCACGCCCGTCGCGACCCGGTACTCGGCGCGGTGGACCGGAGCCTCGAGACGGTGGATCCGCTGGGCGGCGAGCAGGATGCGGAACGGGGCGAAGCCGCCGTCCTCGACCAGGCGGCGGAAGCGGGGCAGCTCGGCGAGCACCCGGGCCTCCTCGAACCAGCGCGCCAGGGCGACCGTGGTGACCCGGCCGTCGCCGCCGAGGTCGGCGTAGCGCGGGGTCACCGGGCGCAGCACCGGGAACGGGGCGGCGTCGAGCAGGCCGCCGGCGTCGTCGGCGAGGGACGGCCCGGCGGGCAGCACCGTGGCGGGGTCGGACATGACGGTCATCGTCCCGATCCCCCGGCTCCGGCACCCGGCCGCACCGCCCGGATCACATGTGACGGGCGACCCCGGGGCACCCGGGGCCCGTGACCGCGTTCCCACCCGGCTTCTTCGACCGCGCCGACCCCGGTGACGACGCCGGCTTCTACGGCCCCCCGCGGCTGGTCCAGCACATCGACGACGGCGCGATCGCGGCGGTCGGCGCGTTCTACGACGAGGTCGGCGTCACCGGCGACGTCCTGGACCTCATGAGCTCGTGGGTCTCGCACCTGCGGACCCGCCCGCGGCGGCTGACCGTGCTCGGGATGAACGCCGCCGAGCTCGACGCGAACCCGATGGCCGACGTCCGCGTGGTCCACGACCTCAACGCCGACCCGGTCCTCCCCTTCCCGGACGGGTCCTTCGACACCGCGCTCTGCACCGTCTCGATCGACTACCTGACGCAGCCGGTCGCGGTGTGCGCCGAGGTCGGGCGGGTGCTGCGTCCCGGCGGGATCTTCGCGCTGACGTTCTCGAACCGGTGCTTCCCGACGAAGGCGATCCGCGGGTGGCTGGGGGCGGACGACCGCGGGCGGGCCGCCATCGTCGCGACCTACCTCCACGACGCCGGGGTGTTCGACGAGCCGGTCGCCGAGTACCGCGAGGCCCCGGGCGACCCGGTCATCGCGGTCCACGCGACCCGGCGCGCCGACCCCCCGAGCTGAGCGAGGGGCACCCTCGCTCGACCAGATCGAGCGAGGGTGCCCCTCGCTCGGATCGCGGTCAGCCCTCGGCGACCAGGCACTCCAGCAGGGCGCGGGTGGCGTCGTCGGCGGGGACGAACGACTCGAGCGAGAGCTCGTCGAGCGTGACGTCCCACGCCGCGCCGAAGTGGGTGATCGTCGAGTAGAGGCGCAGGTCGCCGTCGGGGTGGGCGAGGTGCAGCGGCAGCATGACGTGCGCCGCACGGGCCGCCGGTCCGGTCGGCGGCGGCGGGGCGTAGCCGGCGAGCTCCTCGCGCAGCGCGACCAGGCGCGGATCGCCGGTGAGGTCGGCGAGGCGCTCGAGGCGGTGCAGCAGGTGCCCGGCCCACTCCGGCAGGTTGCGGACGTGGGGCGCGAGGCCGTCGGGGTGCAGGCTCAGGCGGTAGACGTTCACCGGCGGGGTGAGCAGTGCCGGGTCGAGCAGGGCGAGCAGCGCCCCGACCGCGCGGTTGGCCATGACGACGTCGCCGCAGCGGTCGACGACCAGCGCGGGGAACGGCTCGTGCCCGGCGAGCAGGTGCTCCAGCGCGCCGCGGACGGCGTCGAGGGCGCGGGCGTCCAGCCGCGACTCCGAGTAGCTCGGCGCGTAGCCGGCGGCCAGCAGCAGCGTGTTCCGCTCGCGCAACGGGACCTCCAGGTGCTCGCACAGGTCGACCAGCAGCTCGCGGCTGGCCCGGGCCCGCCCCGTCTCGACGAAGCTCAGGTGGCGCGTCGACACCCCGACCTCGAGAGCGAGGTCCATCTGGCTGCGCCGGCGGCGGGTGCGCCACCCGCGCAGCAGGTCGCCGGGGGCGGGGCGGGCGTCGAGCGTGCTGGTCACGGCAGCCGACGCTAGGGCCGGCGGCGCGCGGCGGCCATGACCTCGGAGGTCATCGACGCGGCTACCTCCCCCGCCGCACGGTTCTCGGCAGACGGCACCGACCGAGGAGGAACCATGACGACGCTGACCACCCCCACCACCCCGACCGCCGACCGCCACCGCGCGCTGCGCGGCGTCCTGCGCCTCGACGCCGCCGCGTCGGGCGCCCTCGGCCTCGCCGCCACGGCCGCCGCGGGCGTGCTCGACACGCTGCTGGGCCTGCCGCCCGCGCTGCTCACCGGCGTGGGCGTCTTCCTGGTCCTCTACGCCGGCGGGCTGCTGGTCCTGGCCGGCGGCCGCACCGTCCCCCGCGGCACGACCTGGGTCGTCGTGCTCGGCAACAGCGCCTGGGTGCTCATGAGCCTCGGCCTGGTGGTGGGCGCGTGGGAGCAGCTCACCGTCCTCGGCGCCGTGGTCGTGCTGGCGCAGGCGGCCGCGGTCGCGGTGTTCGCCGACCTCCAGTGGGCGACGGGGCTGCGTCGCCGCTAGCCCCGGTTACTGGCTGGTATCGCTCGCTCAGCGAGCGATACCAGCCAGTAACCCGCGGTCAGGGCCGGCGCCGGCGCAGCGGGGGCCGCCAGGGACGGGGGAACCCGAACCGCACCGACACGCCCGGCGACGCGGCGACGTGGTCGGGGGGTCGGGTGGCGAGGTCCGGGAAGCCCGCGGCGGCGAGCAGCGTGTCGTCGAGCTCGAGCAGCTCGGCGTGGTGCAGGGGCCAGGGCTCGTGGACGTTGGGCACGTACCAGTCGACTCCCAGGTGCCGCTCGTGCAGGCCCCAGCGTGCCGTGAGGAACTCCTCCAGCGGCCCGCTCGCCATCGGCTCCCCCACCCGCACCCGGACCCACCCGGGGTGCGGGCGCCACGTCGCGTACGTCCGCTCGGCACCGGAGTCAGTGATCGACATCGACGCCCACCGGTACGGCAGCCCGAACGCCGCCTGCGCGCCCGCGACCACCGCGAGCCGGGTGGCGTCGAGGCTGCGGAACACGATGCCGCGCACGCCGCGCCGATCGACCGTGTAGAGCCGGACGTTGGTCTCCGGGAACGTCCCGAGCCACGGGATCGACGGCCCCCGCAGCACCCCAGCCCCCACCATCCGGAAGGGCACGAGCCCCACCCACGTGACGCCGTCGCGGACGTCGGGCCGCACCCCGGGCGGCAGCATCGGCGCGACGAGCCCGGGCTCGACGGCCCAGTGCAGGAAGGCGACGTCGGCCCAGCGCTGGGTCATCATCGTGGGCCCGCGGTAGCCGGGCGCCTCGCGGGTCACGGGCTCGGTCACGGGGTCGGTCACCCCGCTCTCATCCCCGCTGGGGCGGAGGTCCACGCGCGATCTCCGTCGCGAGGAGGAGGCGGCGCGGGGCCGGCGCCCGCCACGATGAGCCCATGCGCACCGCCGAGGACCTGGCCCTGCTCCTGCACGACCCCGCCACGGGCGCGCCGTTGGTCGACTCGACCTCGCTGCCGCGGGCCCTCGCCGGGGCCGTCGTGCTCCAGCTCGTCATCGACGGGCGCGCCCACCTGGCCGAGGGCCGGTGGCGCACCGGGCTCGTGGTCGACGACCGCACCCCCAGCGGCGACCACGTCCTCGACATCGCCCTCGACCGCCTCCCCGCCGACACCTCGCCGAAGTCCGCGATCGAGAAGCTGCACGGCCGGGTCCGCGACCCGCTCATGGCCGGCCTCGTGCACGACGGGGCGGTGACGCTCCAGGAGCGCAGCTTCCTCGGGATGCCCCGCAGCCCCCGCTACCCCGCGGCGGACACCACCCGCCGCGACGCCGCGCTCGGGCGGCTGTGGGCGGTGCTCGTCGACGGGGTCGCACCGAGCCCCGACGACGCCGCGCTGGTGGCGCTCGTGCGGGCGGTGAAGGCCGAGCACAAGCTGCTCGACGCGCCGCGGCGCGAGCTGCGCGCCCGGAGCAAGGAGGTCGCCGAGGGCGAGTGGGCCGGCGAGGCCGTGCGCCGCGCCGTCGCCGACGTCCACGCCGCCGTCGCGGCGGCCGCATCGGCGGGGGCGGTGGCCGCCACGTCGTGAGGGGTCCTGCCGGGAACAACACCCGGCCCCCGGGGTTGCACCGGAGGAGTCCCGCACCACCCAGGAGGTCGTCGTGGCCCTGACCATGTTCGGTGGCCCGCTGTCGCGGAAGCTGCCCGAGACCCGGACGTTCACCGTCGAGGGGCCGGCGCACTCGCTGCTGCTCCAGCCCTTCACCCGCCGCGTGCGCGCCGAGGTCGACGGCGTCACCGTGCTCGACACGACGCGCGGCAACCTGCTGTTCGAGACCGGGCTGCCCGCGCAGCTCTACGTGCCGGAGGAGGACTTCCGGGCCGACCTGCTCGAGCCCAGCGACACCACCACCCACTGCCCGTTCAAGGGCGACGCGACCTACCGCAGCCTGCGGGTGGGCGACCGCGTGGTCACCGACGCCGTGTGGGCCTACCCGGACCCCAAGCCGGACGCGTCCTGGCTCGCGGGGCTCGCGGTGCTCTCGCCGGGCGCGGCCGACCGCTGGCTCGACGAGGACGACGAGGTCATCGGGCACCTCACCGACCCGTACCACCGCGTGGATTTGCGGCACACGAGCCGCCACGTCACCGTCACCACCACCGACGGCGTGCCGGTGGCCGACGCCGCGGGCGGGATCCTGCTGGGCGAGACCGGGCTGGTCGACCGCCTCTACATCGCGCGCGACGCCGTCGCGGGCACCCTCGAGCCGTCCGGGAAGCGCACGACCTGCCCGTACAAGGGGCACGCGACGTACTTCTCGGTGCGCCTGCCCGACGGTCGGGTGATCGAGGACGCGGCGTGGTCGTACGAGACGCCCACCGACGAGTCCCGCGCCATCGAGGGCCTGGTCTGCTTCGCCCACGACGACCTGGTGGTGACCGCCGAGGTCACGCGCTGATCAGGAGTCCGGTTGCGGCAGTTCGGCGACGGCCTCGCGCAGCACCTGGGCCTGCCCGGCGTAGCGGGCCGTCTCGGTGATGAGGTGCAGGAGGATCCAGCGCAGCTCGATGTGGCCGCGGCGGTCGTCGCGGACGGTGTCGTCGAGCGACTCGGCGCCGGCCAGGGCGTCGCGGCCGCGCTCGCACACCGCGAGGTAGGTGCCGACGACCTCGTCGGTCGGCTCGACGTCGGCCAGCCGGAACCCGGTGACCGGGTCGTCGACGTAGCTGGGGACGTGCCGGGCGCCGCGGCCGCCCCAGCGCTCCACGAGCCACGTGCGCTCGAGGTCGGTGAGGTGCTTGACGATGCCGAGCAGGCTCGGCCCGCTGTGCGCGGGCACGCGGTGGCGCAGCGTGGCCTCGTCGAGGCCGTCGAGGGCCAGCACGACGAGCGACCGGAAGTAGTCGAGCCAGCCCTCGAGGGCCTCGCGCTCGTCGGCCACCTCCGGTGGCGCGGGACGTCGTTGCAGGGGCGCCTGGAAGCCCACCGGCTCTCCCGGGGTTGGTTCGTCCACTCCTGACACACCGTGTGTCGCTGCCCGGACGCAGAGTGTTACTCCGGGCGGTGATCCCGGTTACTCCTCGACGAGTCGTTCCAGCGCCGGCAGGGCGGCCTCGAGGGCCGCGCGCTGCGTGTCGTCGAGGCGGTCGAGCCGGTGCGCGAGCGACGCGGTCCGCTCGGTGCGGATCCGGCGGATGGCCTCGTGACCGGCGTCGGAGAGGTGGATGAGGGCGGAGCGCGCGTCCTGCGGGTCGGGCGTGCGCACCAGCAGCCCGGCGTCGTCGAGGGCGGCGAGCACCCGGCTCATGGTGGGCGGCGTGACGGCCTCGCGGCGCGCCAGCTCGGACAGGCGCAGCGGCGCCTGGTCCTCCAGCGTCGCGAGGACCGAGGTCTGCAGGGGCGGCAGGGCCGCCGCGGTGTCGACACGGATGCGGCGGTTGAGTCGGCCGACGGCCAGCCGCAGGCGCGACGGGAGGTCCGGATCGGACGATCCGGACCCACCGGACGGCCCCACCTGCGTCCCGGTGGCGGAAGTGGACATACCCCATTGTCCCATCCGCCGGTCGGCTGCGGATGAGGAGTCGCTGTGTGTCACTCCCCCGGCCACCGCTCCGGTGCCTACAGCTTGCGGAGCCGGATGCGCCGGACGGAGTGGTCGCCACCCTTGGTGAGCACCAGACCGGCCCGCGAGCGGGTCGGGGCGATGTTCTCGCGCAGGTTCGGCCCGTTGATCTCGTCCCAGAGCGCCCCCGCCTGGGCGCGGGCCGCCGCCTCGTCCATCTCGGCGTAGCGCCGGAAGTACGACGCGGGATCGCGGAACGCGGTCTCCCGCAGCGCGAGGAACCGCTCCACGTACCAGCGCCGGACGTCCGCCGGGTGCGCGTCGACGTAGATGGAGAAGTCGATGAGGTCGGAGACGGCGAGCGCGCTCGCGCGCTCGCCCGTCTGCGGCGCCGGCTGCAGCACGTTGAGGCCCTCGAGCACGAGGATGTCCGGGCGGGAGACCACCCGCTGCTCCTCGAGCACGTCGTAGGTCAGGTGCGAGTACGTGGGCACCGGCACCTCGGGCTTGCCCGCCTTGATGTCCGAGACGAAGCGCAGCAGCGCCCGGCGGTCGTACGACTCGGGGAACCCCTTGCGCCGCATGATGCCGCGGCGCTCGAGCTCGGCGTTCGGGTAGAGGAAGCCGTCGGTGGTCACCAGCGCGACGTCGGGGTGGTCGGCCCAGCGCGCGAGCAGCAGGCGCAGCAGCCGCGCCGTCGTCGACTTGCCGACCGAGACCGAGCCCGCGATCCCCACGACGAACGGCGTGGCCTGCTCGTCCTGGCGCAGGAACGTCCGGTAGGCCTCGAGCAGGCCCGACGTCGCGCGGATGTGCAGGTCGAGCAGCCGCGAGACCGGCAGGTAGACGTCGCGGACCTCGTCGAGGTCCACGGGGTCGCCCAGCGACCGCAGCTCCTCGAGCTCGTGCGCGGTGAGCGGGACGGCGCTCGTGTCGCGCAGCTGCGACCAGGACGACCGGTCGAAGTCCACGAACGGGCTACCGCTCACGACTGCGGCTCCGCGGCGCTCATAGCGGGCCATTGTTCTCGCCGCGGCCGGGTCGGCCGCCACCCGCTGCGGCGCAGGTCACCGAACCGGGGTCACTGCTGCTGCCGGGTCGAGCTCCGCTGCGCTCCGTCTCCCTGCTGTTGCTGCGCCGTCGACGTCAGCGCGTACTCCACCACGCAGACCTCGGGCGGCAGGCCGAGCACGTGCACGACCGCCGCCGCGACGTGCTCCGGGGTGAGCCCGAGGTCGTGCATCCGCTCCCGGAACGCCGCCACGTCGTCGCGCGCGGCGTCACCGACCATGAGGTCGGTGGCCACGAACCCCGGCGCGACCGTCGTCACCCGGACGCCGCGGGCACCGGCCTCGCGGCGCAGGGTCTCGTCCACGGCGTGGGCCGCGTGCTTGCTCGCCGCGTAGACCCCGCCGGCCGCCGAGGGCACGCGGCGCCCCGACATCGACGAGATGGTCACGAAGCTCGCGCCCTCGCCGAGGTGCGGCAGCGCGGCGTGGGCCGTGGCCAGCAGCCCGCCGACGTTGACGTCGAACACCTCGCGCCACCGCCGCGGGTCGGTGTCGGCGACCGCGCCGAGGTGCATCGTCCCCGCGGCCGCCACCACGGCGTCGAGGCCGCCGAGGGACCCGGCGAGCCGGGCGAGCGCCGCGGTCACGGCGTCCGGGTCGGTGACGTCGGCCGCGGCAGCGTGCCCGCCGACCTCGTCGGCCAGGGCGGCGAGGCGGTCGGCCCGGCGGGCCAGCAGCCCGACCCGCCCGCCCGCGGCCGCCACGGCCCGCACCACCGCGGCCCCGATGCCCGAGCTCGCCCCGGTGACGACGACCCGCCGGCCCTGCAGCGCCTCCACGGAGATCACCGTAGACGGCGGTGTCGGGCCGCGCCGCTACGCTCATGGACATGGCGAACGTGGCGACGAACGACCGGGTGGGGCGCGAGGAGCTGGTCGCCTTCCTGCGCACGCGGCACAAGGCGATCGTCGTCACCCGCCGCGGCGACGGCGGCAGCCAGACCTCGCCGGTCACCCTCGGCATCGACGCCGACGGCCGCCTGCTGGTGTCGACCTACCCCGAGCGGGCCAAGGTCGCCAACGTCCGGCGCGACCCCCGGGTGGCGATGTGCGTGCTCTCCGACGACTTCGACGGGCCGTGGGTGCACGTCGAGGGCACCGCGGAGGTGCTCGACCTGCCGGACGCGCTCGAGCCGCTGTGCGAGTACTTCCGCTCGATCTCCGGTGAGCACCCGGACTGGGAGGAGTACCGCGAGGCGATGGCGAAGCAGGGCAAGGCGCTGATCCGGCTGACGGTGGAGCACTGGGGCCCGATCGCCACGGGCGGGTTCCCCGCCCGGTTGGCCACCGGCTGAGACGGGGACTCGGACCACCGTGGACGTCCTGCTGTCGGTGCTCGGCCTCGTCGGGTTCGTCGCCGTCACCTGCGGCACGGCGGTGTTCGTCGCCGCCGAGTTCTCGCTGACCACCCTCGAGCGCAGCCAGATCGACCACCACGTCGCCGAGGTGGGCGACCGCCGCTCCCAGATCGTGCAGCGGGCCCACCGCAACCTGTCGTTCGAGCTCTCCGGCGCCCAGCTCGGCATCACCATCACCACGCTGATCACCGGTTACCTCTCCGAGCCGGCGATCGCGACGCTGATCTCCCCGCTCCTCGAGGACGTCGGCCTGCCCGCCGGGGCGGCCACGGGCACCGCGGCGATCATCGCGCTGATCGTGGCGACGGGGCTGTCGATGACGTTCGGCGAGCTCGTGCCGAAGAACCTCGCGATCGCCCGGCCGATGGGCACCGCCCGCAAGGTCGCCGGCATCCAGGCCGGCTTCTCCCGGACGTTCTCCTACTTCATCGGCGCGCTCAACGGTTCGGCCAACTGGATCGTGCGCCGCCTCGGGGTCGAGCCGGCCGAGGAGCTGCGCTCGGCGCGCTCGCCGCAGGAGCTCGGCTCCCTGGTCACCACCAGCGCGGAGGCCGGCACGCTCGACGAGGGCACGGCCGAGGTCATGGCCCGGTCGCTGCGGGTCGGCGAGCGCACCGCCGACGAGCTGATGACGCCGCGGGTGCGCGTGGAGTCGCTCTCGCAGGACGACACGGTCGACGACCTCATCGCGGCCACCGTGCGCACCGGCTTCTCCCGCTTCCCCGTCGTCGACCGCGACCTCGACGACATCCGCGGCGTCGTGCACGTCAAGCAGGCGTTCGCCGAGCCGCGCTCCCGGCGCTCCACCACCAAGCTGCGCAACCTCATGCGCACCGCCACCACCGTGCCGGACTCCCTCGACGGCGACGAGCTGCTCGACCGCCTGCGCGGCGCCGGCCTGCAGATGGCGCTGGTCGTCGACGAGTACGGCGGCACCGCGGGCATCGTCACGCTCGAGGACCTCGTCGAGGAGATCGTCGGCGACGTCCGCGACGAGCACGACCGCGGCGAGGCCGACCGGGCGCGCGGCGAGGGCGAGGACAGCTGGATCGTCTCGGGGATGCTGCGGCCCGACGAGCTGGCCGACGTCGTGGGCTGGTCGTTCCCGGAGAGCGAGGTCTACGAGACGCTCGCGGGCTACATCGTCGCCGAGCTCCAGCGGCTCGCCCACGTCGGCGACGCCGTCACGCTCGACGACTGGCAGCTGATCGTCACGCGGGTCGACGGGCGGCGCGTGGCCGAGGTGCGGGTGGTGCGCCCGCCGAAGGTCCCGGCCGCGGTGGTCACCGAGGGAACGGGGGCCCCGGCGTGAGCGACGGCGTGGCCCTCCTGCTCATGGTGCTGCTGCTCGGCGGCAACGCGTTCTTCGTGGGCGCCGAGTTCTCGCTGATCTCGGCGCGGCGCGACCGGCTGGAGGCGATGCAGGCCGAGGGCGCCTCCGGCGCGGGCACGGTGCTGCGGGCCTCCGAGCACCTGTCGATGATGCTCGCGGCCGCCCAGCTCGGGATCACGATCTGCTCGCTGGCCCTCGGGTCGCTCGGTGAGCCCGCGGTGGCCCACCAGCTCGAGGCGGTGCTCGAGCCGCTCGGCGTCCCCTCGGTCGTCATCCACCCGATCGCCTTCGTGATCGCGCTGGTCATCGTGACGATCCTGCACATCGTCATCGGCGAGATGGTGCCGAAGAACATCGCCATCGCCGGGCCGGAGCGGACCTCGCTGTGGCTCGTGCCGGCGCTCGTCGCGTTCCTCAAGGTGACCCGGCCGATCATCACCGTGCTCAACTGGCTGGCCAACCACGTGCTGCGCCTGTTCGGGGTGACGCCGGTCGACGAGGCGCAGTCGGCGTACACGCCGCAGGAGATCGCCGAGATGCTCTCCGAGTCGCGGCGCGAGGGCCTCCTCGACGCCTCGCAGACCCGGCGGCTGACCCAGGCGCTCAGCTCGGCCGAGCACTCCGTGGCCGACGTGATGATCCCGCTCGACCGCGTCACCGTGCTGCCCCCGCGCCCGACGGTCGGCGCCGTCGAGGAGGCCGTCGCGCGCACCGGCTTCTCCCGCTTCCCGGTCCAGGCGCCCGACGCGCCGGACGCCCACCCGCGGCTGTCCACCCAGACCCACGAGCCGGGCACCACGCCGATCGGGCCCACCGACGACGGCGTCCCCACCGAGCACGCGCCGGTGGTCGCGCTCGACGGCTACCTGCACGTCAAGGACGTCCTCGACCTCGGGGACGTCGACGGTGACGGCGCCTCCGACGACGAGGCGGGCGACCTGCCGGTCCCGGTGGACCGCGTCCGCCCGCTGCCGGAGCTGGCGCTGACCGCCCCGGTGGACGAGGCCCTCGCGGCGCTGCGGCGGGAGGGGGCGCACCTCGCGCGCGCGGTGGACGGCGACGGGGCGACCGTCGGGCTCGTGGCCCTGGAGGACCTCGTGGAGGAGTACGTCGGCACGGTGCGCGACAGCACGCACGTCACGCGGTCGCGGAGCCGGGCGTGACCGGACCGGCCCTGCGGAACGAGGTCCTGGTCGTCGGCGGCGGCATCAGCGGCATCGCCTGCGCCCGGGCGCTCGTCGCGGCGGGCACGCCGGTGCGGGTGCTCGAGCGCGCCGGGCGCGTGGGCGGCCGGCTGGCGTCGCGGCCGCTGCCGGCGGGCGGGGACGGCACCGGCCACGTCGTCGACCTCGGCGCCGCCTACTTCACCGTGCGCGACGACGAGTTCGCCGCCGTCGTCGAGGGCTGGCGCGAGCGCGGGCTGGCCCGCCCGTGGACCGACACGCTGGCCAGCCACGACACCGACGGGACGTGGTCGTCGAAGCAGGGCCCGCAGCGCTGGTGCGCGCCCGGCGGGCTGCGCTCGTTGGTGGCCGACCTCGCCGAGGGCGTCACGGTGAGCACGCGGCACGAGGTGTCGTCGGTGGAGCCGGGGCCCGCGGTCGACGGCCAGGCCGCCTGCGCGGTGGTGCTCGCGATGCCCGACCCGCAGGCCGCCCGGCTGCTGCACCCCGCCCTGCGGGCCGGCGAGGTCGTCGCCGGGCGCGCCTGGAACCCCGTCATCTCGGTGGCGCTCGGCTACGGCCACCGCAGCTGGGACCGCTTCCCGGCCGCGTTCGTCAACGGCCACCCCGACGTCGACCTCATCGCCGACGACGGCGACCGCCGCGGCGACGGCGCACCGGTGCTCGTCGCGCACACCGGGGCAGAGCGAGCCCGCCGGCACCTCGACGACCCCGACGGCGCGATCCCGCCGGTGGTCGCGGCGGTCACCGAGCTCCTCGGGCTCACCGACGCGCCGGCCTGGACGTACGCCCATCGCTGGTCGTTCGCGAGCCCGGCCACGCCGCACGACGAGGAGTTCGTGCTCACCGACGACCTCGTCGGTCTCTGCGGCGACGGTTGGGGCAGCCCGAAGGTCGAGACCGCCTGGCGCTCGGGCACCTTGCTGGGCCGGGCGATCGCCGCGCGGATGTCCTGCTGACCCACTGACCGCAACCGGGCGCCCGCTCGTCGTCACCGACGGAACCGGCGGTGGTGTCCGGTGTGTCCGCGTCTAGTGTCGGCCACGGAACGGTCACGAGAAGGTCACGGCTCCCCCAACGGTTGACCTCGCTCACCCCGACCGGTGACGCCGACCCCGACGGTGTCGCCAGGCCGTTCCGTGACTGGAAGGCAGCACGTGACACGGCAACGCTCCCCCCGGGGCCGTGAGCCCCGGACCGTCCCGTTCGTCCTGCCCGAGGGCACCCCGCGCGGCGCCGCCCGGCACCGCTCCCCCGGCCGCGCCGCGGTGCGGCACGGCGCGGTGGCCGCGGGCCTGACCGGCAGCGCGCTCGCGCTGGTCGGCCCGGCCGTCATGGCCCTGCCGGACGCCCCTGACACCTCCGCGGCCGCGACGACCCTCGAGCTCTCCGCCCAGGGCGCCACGCTGGACGACGGCGCGTCGGGCTCCGCGGGCCCGGCCGCCGCCGTGACCCCGGTGGCCGGCCCGGGCGGCGGCGCTGTCGCCGCGGACCTCATCAAGGCCACCGAGCGCGACCGCGCGGCGGACGCCGCGACGGCCCGCCAGGCCGAGGCGGACGCCGCCGAGGCGCGTCGCGCGGACGAGGCCCGGCAGGCCGAGGAGCAGCGCACCGCCAGCGTGAGCTGCGGCGCCGACGGCTCCTACGGCGGTGTGGCGGACTCCGTCCAGGCCGTCGGCAACGCCATGGAGTGCGTCTTCCCCGGCCACGACGTGCTCGGCGTCGGCAGCCGCGGCAACGCGTCGGACCACCCCGACGGCTACGCCCTGGACTTCATGACCACCGACGGCGACGCGATCGCCGACTGCGTCATCAGCAACCGCGGCGACCTCGGCGTCTCCTACGTCATCTGGAACCAGCGGATCAACACCGGGTCCGGCTGGGAGCGGATGGAGGACCGTGGCGGCACGACGGCGAACCACAAGGACCACGTGCACATCTCGTTCGAGCACGGCGGCGGGACGCCCGACGTGTCCGCGCTGCGCAGTTGCGGCTGACCGCTTCACATCCGCTTGACCGGCTGGTCCACTGAACGGGTGTCGACGGAGACGAGCGGACCGAGCACGGACAGTGAGATCGGGCGGCGGACGCTGCGTCGCGTGGCGTGGCGGCTCATGCCGTTGCTGGGCCTGCTGTACTTCGTCAACTACCTCGACCGCGTCAACATCGGGTTCGCCGGCCCCAACGGGATGAACGCCGAGCTGGGCCTGACCGCCACGGTGTTCGGGCTCGCTTCGGGGATCTTCTTCATCGGCTACCTGCTGCTCGAGGTGCCCAGCAACCTCGCGCTGCACCGCTTCGGGGCCCGCCGCTGGATCACCCGGATCCTCGTGTCCTGGGGGATCATCGCGTCGATCATGGCGTTCACCCCGAACGCGACCGTCCTGATCGTCCTGCGCTTCCTGCTCGGCGTGGCCGAGGCGGGCTTCTTCCCCGGGATCATCCTCTATCTGACCTTCTGGTTCCCGGCCGAGTACCGCGCCCGGGCGGTGGGCTGGTTCATGGTGGCGGTGCCCGTCTCCACGGCGGTCGGCTCCACGGTGAGCGCCCTGATCATCCAGGGCGGCGAGGGGCTCTTCGGCCTCTCGGGCTGGCGCGTGATGTTCCTGGCCGAGGGCATCCCGGCGATCGTGCTGGGCATCGTGACGTTCTTCGCCCTCACCGACCGCCCCGAGCAGGCCCGCTGGCTGGCCGAGGACGAGCGCTCGTGGCTGCGCCGGCGGCTCGACGCCGAGACGGCCGAGGTGGAGGCCGCCGAGCACTGGCCGCTGCGGCGGGCCCTCACCGCGCCGCGGATCCTCGTGCTCGCCTTCGTGTACTTCGGCGTCACCTACGGCCTCTACGCGCTGGGCTTCTTCCTGCCCACGATCGTCTCCGGCTTCGAGCAGCAGTTCGGTACGAAGCTCGACACCATCGAGAAGGGCCTGGTCACCTCGGTGCCCTATGTCGTCGCCGCCGTGGGCATGGTGGTGTGGAGCCGACTCGCCGACCGGTCGGCGAGTCGGGCCGACGGCAGCGGGTTCCTCGCCGGCGAGGGCGGCCGGCGCTGGTGGCTCGCCCTGCCGATGATCGTCGGCGGCATCGCCATCCCGATCGCGCTCTACCTGCGCGACCCGTTCTCGGCCATGGTCGCCGTGACGATCTGCGCCGTCGGCACCTGCGCCGCGCTGCCGACGTTCTGGCCGCTGCCCTCGCAGTTCCTCACCGGGGCGGCCGCCGCGGGCGGCATCGCGCTGATCAACTCGCTGGGCAACCTCTCGGGCTTCGTGGCGCCGTACGTCACCGGCGGTCTCGCCGACCTCACCGGCAGCCAGCGCGCCGGGCTGTGGGTCGTCGGGATCGTGACCGTCGCGGGGGCCGTGGCCGCCCTGCTCGTCGGCCGCCGGACGAGCCGTTCCGCCGTGCGTGATCCTTCGGGTTAGGCTCCCGCCCACCCGCTCGCCGGCGAGGGGACCCGTCCGCGCCCACCTCGAGGGGGGAACCTTTGTCCGCACCGGAACGCTCCGCCTGGCGGCGGCGCAAACCCGTGGCCGCCATGGCCGCCGAGACCGGTGCCGACGCCACCGCCGGCCACGAGGGCGGTGACCTCAAGCGCTCGATCGGGCTCGGTCAGCTCGCCGCGATCGGCATCGGCTCGACGGTCGGCACCGGCATCTTCTTCGTGCTCTCCGAGGCCACGCCCGAGGCCGGCCCCGCGGTGGTCCTGTCGTTCGTCATCGCCGCGGTCACCGCCGGGCTCACGGCCCTCTGCTACGCCGAGCTCGCCTCGGCGGTGCCGGTGTCGGGCTCGTCGTACTCCTATGCCTACGCCACCCTCGGCGAGGCGGCGGCGATGGGCGTCGCAGCGTGCCTGATCCTCGAGTACCTGGTCTCGTCGGCCGCCGTGGCGGTGGGCTGGTCGGAGTACCTCAACGCGCTGCTCGACGCGACCGTCGGCGTCCGCTTCCCGGACGCCCTCTCCGGCGCCCCCGGGGCGGGCGGGGCGTTCAACCTGCCCGCCGTGATCCTCGTGGTGCTCTGCACGGCGCTGCTCGTCCGGGGCGTCAGCGAGTCGGCCACGGTCAACGCGGTCATGGTGGTGATCAAGCTCGCGGTGCTGCTGCTGTTCGTCGGCATCGCGTTCACCGCGTTCAACGCCGACAACTTCGCGCAGTTCGCCCCGCTCGGCGTCAGCGGCGTCGGGGCCGCCGCGGGCACCGTGTTCTTCTCGTTCATCGGCCTCGACGCGGTGTCGACGGCCGGCGAGGAGGTCCGCGATCCGCGCCGGACGCTCCCCCGCGCCCTGATGCTGGCGCTGGTCGTCGTCACCGTGATCTACCTGCTGGTCGCGGTGTCGGCGGTCGGGGCCCAGCCGTGGCAGGAGTTCGAGGGCCAGGAGGCCGGTCTCGCGGCGATCATGGGTGAGGTCACCGGCGCCGCCTGGCCCGGGATCGTCGTCGCGGCGGGTGCCGTCATCTCGATCTTCAGCGTCACCCTGGTGACGATGTACGCGCAGTCCCGGATCCTGTTCTCGATGAGCCGCGACGGCATGCTGCCGCCGCTGCTCTCGCGCGTGAACCCGCGCACGCTCACCCCGGTGCCGACGACGCTGATCGTCGGTGTGGCCGTCGCCGTGCTGGCCGGCCTGATACCGCTCGACGTGCTCGCCGACCTCGTCAGCGTCGGCACGCTGGTGGCGTTCGCGGTGGTGTCGGCCGGCGTGATCATCCTGCGCCGCACGGCACCGGACCTGCCGCGCGGCTTCCGAGTCCCGGGCTACCCCGTGACGCCGGTCCTCTCGATCGCCGCCTGCATCTACCTCATCGTCGGGCTGCAGTGGATCACGCTGATCGTGTTCGTGCTGTGGCTCGGGGCCGCGCTCGTGTTCTGGTCCTTCTACGGCCGGCGGCACTCCCGCCTGGCCGTGCCCGCGGGTGAGGAGGCGTCGTGACCGTGCTGGTGGGCCGGATGCCGGGGTCGGACCCGGGCGCCGGCGCCCTCGTCCTCGGCGCGCGGCTCGCCCGGGCGCTCGGGGGGCCGCTGGTGGTGTGCACGGTGACGATGCCCGGCGAACGGCTCGTCGACGAGTCGGTGCCCGCCGTCGACGGCGTCGAGGTCGAGACCACGGCCATCGAGGACCGCTCGGTGCCCGGGGGCCTGGCCCGCGCCGCGCACGCCCACGGCGCGTCGGTCGTCGTGCTGGGTGACGCGCCGCCGGGGCCGGGCTCGGTCGGAGCGCGCCTCGCCCGCGCGGCCGACGTGCCGGTCGCGCTCGCCGGCGCCACCACCCGGGACGGGCCCGTCACGCGCGTGACCTGCGCCTTTGGTGGGGGCCGGCACGCGGGCCGGGTCCTCGCCGCGGCCGTCGACCTGGCCCGCCGCACCGGCGCGCCGCTGCGCGTGGCGTCGTTCGGGCCCCGGCGCGGGCCCACCGTGCCCCCCGAGGCCGGGCTGCGGGCCGAGGAGATCGTCGTCGAGCAGTGGCGCGAGCAGATGGTCGCGGCCCAGCGCGCCGGGCTCACCGAGCTCGGCG
Source organism: Actinomycetospora chlora (assembly GCF_039542135.1). Taxonomy (NCBI): domain Bacteria; kingdom Bacillati; phylum Actinomycetota; class Actinomycetes; order Pseudonocardiales; family Pseudonocardiaceae; genus Actinomycetospora; species Actinomycetospora chlora. Next base: position 17,571 of record NZ_BAABHO010000008.1, on the reverse strand, counting down.
TCGGCGACGCCGAGACCGTCGCCGTGGCCGAGACGACCGTCGAGGACGCCGTCGCGCACCTCGGCTGGGACGACGGCGAGATCCTCGTCGTCGGTGCCGACGCGGCCGGCACCGCCACCCGCGTGCTCCTCGGCGACCCGGGCGCGGCGGTCCTGCGCACGGCGCCGGTACCCGTCGTCCTCACTCCGGGCACGACGACGCTGTAGAGCCGGGCACCGGACTCGGGGCGCGAGGGACTCCAAGGACGCCCTCGCTCCACCACGACCGAGGCCTGTCAACGTGAGTTGACGTCGCCTACGTGTCAACCTAGATTGACACGCATGGCTGATGCGACGGCGGTGGCGGCGGCGGCGTCCTCGCGGGACCCGGCGACGGGGCTCGCAGCGGTGTCGTCGCTGCGCACGCTGCTGGAGTCCCTCGAGGAGCTGCAGGTGCGCAACGCGCGCGACCAGGGCTGGTCGTGGCAGCAGATCGCCGACGGGCTGTCGGTCAGCCGGCAGGCGGTGCACAAGAAGTACCGCCGCCTCGGGATCCTCTAGGAGGCAGACGTGTTCGAACGCTTCACCGAGTCCGCGCGGCGGGTGGTGGTGCTCGCCCAGGAGGACGCGCGCGAGCGGGCCGACCAGAGCATCGGCAGCGAGCACCTGCTGCTCGCCCTGTGCCGGGACGACACGCGCGGCGCCGCGTTGCTCGCCGCCCGGGGTGTCACGGCCGCGACGGTCGAGGCGGACCCGCGGCGTGCCGCTCCCCCCGACCGGCCGTGCCTCCCCGACCGCGAGGCCCTGGCCAGCGTCGGGATCGACCTCGACGAGGTCCGCGACCGCGTCGAGCAGGCGTTCGGGCCCGGAGCGCTCGACGGCACCCGTGCCGCGCGTCGGGTTCGCCGGCGGCTGTGGGGCCACATCCCCTTCGACCACGGCGCGACGAAGGTCCTCGAGCTGGCGCTCCGCGAGGCGATCCGCCGCGGCGACCGCTCGATCGGCACCGAGCACGTCCTGCTCGGGATGTTGCACCGCGAGACCGGGCGCGCGTCGGCGCTGCTCCGTGCCCGCGGCCTCACGCTCGACGAGGTGCGCGCGGCCCTCGACGAGCCGGGGACCGCGGCTCAGTAGGTCGCGCTGTTGGCGTAGAAGATCATGATGCCGAGGATCAGCAGGCCGCCGAGGACGAACGCGAGGTCGCTGGTCCCGCGGTAGTTCTTGCGGTTCCGCATGATGCCGCGCGCATCGGCCGCCGCACGGAAGTACTCGGCCCAGCGCCGCCCGACGATGAACCCGACGGCGACGCCGACGACGACACCTGCGGCCATGAGCACGCCCACGTGGACCCCCTGATCTCTCAGGCCACAGTGTCACCTCCGGCCCCACGATCGGGTGAGACCGACACGCCGGGTGGCTGGAAGCCACCCGGCGCAGCCCCTACTCGGCGAGCTCCTCCAGCGGCGGGCAGGAGCAGACGAGGTGGCGGTCGCCGTGGGCGGCGTCGATGCGCCGCACCGGCGGCCAGATCTTCGCCGGGCGCCCCGCGGCCGGGAACGCCGCCTCCTCGCGCGTGTAGGCGTGGTCCCACGACGCCCCGAGCACCGAGCGGGCGGTGAACGGCGCGTGGACCAGCGGGTTGTCGTCCGCGGGCCACTCCCCCGACTCGACGCGGGCCACCTCACCGTGGATGGCGATCATGGCGTCGCAGAAGCGGTCGATCTCGGCGAGGTCCTCGGACTCCGTCGGCTCCACCATCAGCGTGCCGGCGACGGGGAACGACATCGTCGGCGCGTGGAAGCCGTAGTCGGCCAGGCGCTTGGCGACGTCGTCGACGGTGATCCCCGACGACTTCGTCATCGGGCGCAGGTCGAGGATGCACTCGTGGGCGACGAAGTCGTCCGGCCCGGTGTAGAGCACCGGGAAGTACGGGTTCAACCGGGTGGCGACGTAGTTGGCCGCGGCCACGGCGGTCAGCGTCGCGCGGCGCAGCCCGTCGACGCCCATGAGCCGCACGTACGCCCAGGAGATCGGCAGGATCGACGCCGAGCCCCACGGCGCGCCGGCGACCGGGCCGACCCCGGTCTCCGGCCCGGCCGAGGGCTGGGCCGGGTGGTTGGGCAGGAACGGCGCGAGGTGCTCGGCCACGCCGATCGGCCCGACGCCCGGGCCCCCGCCGCCGTGCGGGATGCAGAACGTCTTGTGCAGGTTCAGGTGGCTGACGTCGGCGCCGAACCGCCCGGGCCGCGCGAGCCCGACCAGCGCGTTGAGGTTGGCGCCGTCGACGTAGACCTGCCCGCCCGCGTCGTGCACCGCCGCGCAGACCTTGCGCACGTGCGGCTCGTAGACGCCGTGGGTGGACGGGTAGGTGATCATGATCGCGGCGAGGGTGTCGCCGCACTCGTCGATCACGCGCTGCAGGTCGTCGCGGTCGACGTCCCCGCGGTCGGTCGTCTTGACGACCTTCACCCGCATCCCGGCCGAGATCGCCGACGCCGCGTTGGTGCCGTGTGCCGAGGCCGGGATGACGCAGACGTCGCGGTGGACCTCGCCGCGGCTGTGGTGGAAGGCGCGGATGGCCAGCAGCCCGGCGAGCTCGCCCTGCGAACCGGCGTTGGGCTGCAGCGACACCGCGTGGTAGCCGGTGAGGTGCACCAGCCAGTCCTCGAGGTCCCGGATCACGCGCAGCATCCCGGGCGCGTCGGACTCCGGGGCGAACGGGTGCAGCTCGGCGAAGCCGGGGTAGGTGATCGGCTCCATCTCGGCAGTGGCGTTGAGCTTCATCGTGCACGAGCCCAGCGGGATCATGCTGCGGTCCAGCGCCACGTCCTTGTCCGAGAGCTCGCGCAGGTAGCGCAGCAGCCCGGTCTCGCTGCGGTGGCGGTGGAAGACCGGGTGGGTGAGGTACGACGACGTGCGGACCAGGTCGGCGGGCACGGCGTCGTCGGTGGCGGCGTCGAGGTCCTCGACGTCGGGCTGCCCCGCGCCCAGGGCGTGCCACAGGGCCCGCAGGTGCTCGCGGGTGGTGCGCTCGGAGCACGAGAGGCCGACGTGGTCCGCGTCCACCTCGCGCACGAGGATCCCCTCGCCGCGGCAGGCGGCCACCGCGTCGGCGGCCCCGCCCGGGACGCGCACCAGCACCGTGTCGAAGAACGCGCGGTGGACCACCTCGACGCCGCCCTTGACCAGCCCGGCCGCCAGGACGGCGGCCATCCGGTGGGTGCGGCGGGCGATGACCCGCAGGCCCGTCGGTCCGTGGTGGACGGCGTACATCGCGGCGATCACCGCGAGCAGCACCTGCGCGGTGCAGATGTTGCTCGTGGCCTTGTCGCGGCGGATGTGCTGCTCGCGGGTCTGCAGCGCGAGCCGGTGGGCCGGGTCGCCGTCGGCGTCGATCGACGTGCCGACGAGACGTCCGGGCAGCTGGCGCGCGAGGCCCTGGCGCACGGCGAGGAAGCCGGCGTGCGGGCCCCCGAAGCCCAGCGGCACGCCGAAGCGCTGGCTCGTCCCGACGGCGACGTCGGCGCCGAGCTCGCCGGGCGGGGTGACGACGGCGGACGCGAGGAGGTCACAGGCCACGACGACGGCCGCGCCGCGCGCGTGGGCGGCCTCGATCACCGCGCGGTGGTCGCGCAGCACGCCGGAGGCACCGGGCGAGGCGAGCAGGAGGCCGAAGAAGTCGTCGTCGGGGAGCTCGGCCGTCGCGTCGTCGATGGGGACGACCCGGACCTCGATCCCGAGGGACTCCGCGCGGGTGTGCAGCACGGCGATCGTCTGCGGGAGCGTGTCGGCGTCGACGAGGAAGCGGTTGTTCTTCGTCTTGTCCGCCCGGCGCAGCAGCAGCATCGCCTCGGCGGCCGCGGTCGACTCGTCGAGCATCGACGCGCCCGCGACGTCGAGCCCCGTGAGGTCGCAGACCATCGTCTGGAAGTTGAGCAGCGCCTCGAGCCGGCCCTGGGAGATCTCGGGCTGGTAGGGCGTGTAGGCGGTGTACCAGGCCGGGTCCTCGAGGACGTTGCGGCGGATCACCGGCGGGGTGATCGTGCCGTGGTAGCCCAGGCCGAGCATCGGCTCCAGCACGGTGTTCTGCCCGGCGAGGCCGCGCAGCTCGTCGAGCACCTGCGCCTCGGTGGCCGGCGGCGGCGGCGCGGCGCCGGTCGGGTCGTCGGACCAGTCGGCGGGGTCGCTGCGGATCGAGGTCGGCATCGCCCGGTCGGCGAGCTCCTCGAGCGACCCGGCGCCGATCGTCTCCAGCATCCGCGCGAGCCCGCGGGCGTCGGGGCCGATGTGGCGGTCGGCGAACGGGATGCCGTGCTCGAGAGCGGCGAGCGGGGCGGTGTTCCACGAGGACATCGATGCCTCCGGCGGCAGGGCGGGCTGGGGCCTCGCGCGCTGCGGACGTCGCCATCCGTCGCGCGGCCTCCCCCTCTGCCACTGCCCGCCACCGTGCGAGCGCCTGAGAGCTTCACCGGGACGGTGGGCTCACCGCCGGCTTGCACCATCGGCGGGTGACCGACCCGGTCCTGCTGGAGCGGTCACCGCTTTCCAGAGGTCGTCTCCTCCGCGCGGTCGGGGTGCCTGAGAGGTTCCGGGGAGGAGTTGCTCCTTCGGCGCCTGCAGCCAGAGGCTTCTGTGTGCAGGTCTCTCCCGCGCGGTGTCCAAGAACGACCTGGTGAACGTACCGCAACCGCGGCAGCGGACCCATCACCCGCGTGGCCCGTGTCACCCGGCCGAGCGGGCTCCCCGGTTGCGACGGGAGGCCAGCTCGTCCTCCGGCGCCTGCTCGACGACGGCGGCGTCGGCGCGCTCGGCCGGGAACCGCGAGATGGTCCCGGAGATCTCGCGCATGGCCCCGCCGACGGCGATGCCGAAGACGCCCTGGCCGCCCTGCAGCAGGTCGACGACCTCCTCGGGCGACGTGCACTCGTAGACCGTGACGCCGTCGGAGAACAGCGTGATGCGCGCGAGGTCGCGCACGCCGTGGCGGCGCAGCTGCTCGACGGCGATGCGGATGTTGTTCAGCGAGACGCCGGTGTCGAGGAGGTTCTTGACCACCTTGAGCACCGCGAGGTCCTTGAAGGAGTACAGCCGCTGCGAGCCCGACCCGGTCGCGCTGCGGATGCTCGGCACGACCAGCTTGGTGCGCGCCCAGTAGTCGAGCTGGCGGTAGGTGATGCCGACGATCTGGCAGGCGGCCGGACCGCGGTAGCCGACGACCTCGTCCATCCCGGGTACGGCGTCGCCGAACACCTGGTCGTCGAACAGCGAGCCCTGCTCGCCCTCCGGGCCGAGGGGTTCGAGCTCGGGGCCGGCGGGTCCGCCGTCCTGACCACCGCTCACCGAAGTGCCTCCCTCGTGCCGTTGTGACGCCGACGGTACGAGCGGCGGAGGTGGGGGTCAACGCGACGCGCGGCAGCCCTCGACCTCGAGTTGAGGGTCAGCGTACTGGCCGGTGACCAGCAGCGTTTCTCGACCCCTGGCCCGCGCCGCGTGACGGCTGGGATCACGCGACGGAGGAGCGTGAGCCCAGCGCTCACGCTTGGCGCGACACTAAGTGTCGGCGCCGCGGAAGTCCTCGGGAGAGACCGAGTCGAGGAACTCGCGGAACTTCTCGACCTCGTCCTCCTGCTCGTCGGGGATGACGAGCCCGGCCTCGGAGAGGACGTCCTCCTCGGCGTGGATCGGGACGCCGACGCGCAGGGCGAGGGCCACCGAGTCGCTGGGGCGGGCGGACACGCGCACGTCGCCGTCGAACACGAGCTCGGCGTAGAACGTGCCCTCCTGCAGGTCGATGATCCGGACCTGCTCGAGGCGGCGGTCGAGCGCGCCGAGCACGTCCTTGAGCAGGTCGTGCGTGAGGGGCCGCGCGGGCTTGACGCCCTGCTGCTCGAGGGCGATCGCGGTGGCCTCGACCGAGCCGATCCAGATGGGCAGGTAGCGGTCACCGTCGGCCTCCCGCAGGAGGAGGATCGGCTGGTTCGCGGGGAGCTCGACCCGAACGCCCACGACACGCATCTCGCTCATGAGACTCGCCCTCCTCGAGGTCGCGCTCCGAGGGCTCCGTCGCCGTAGCCCTCAGCCGACGGGTCGAGACGCTACACGCTCCGCGACCCCCGTGCGCGCGTCCGGAGAACGGCGATCGCCCGGCGGCCGACCGCCCCGTGACGGTCGCGTGGCGGGCGAGTCAGCGCTGCAGTCCGTGCCGCAGACCGGACCCGACGAGCAGGGCGTGGAGCCGTCCGGAGAGGGCCGCGAGCTCTGCGGAGAGCTCCTCCGCGCGGCGTGTCGCCTCGGGTCCGCGGCTACGCGCGACGGGGGTGACGAGCTGGGTGAGCAGGCCGACCTCGCGGTCGGCGCCGGCGCGCAGGGAGCGCAGCAGCCGGGGCTCGACGCCCAGGCGGGCGAGCGACGCGGCGGTGCGGGCGACCAGGACGTCCTCGGGCTCGTAGCGGCCGTCGGCGTCGGCGCGCAGGATCCCGTACTGCTCGAGGCCGTCGAGCAGGACCGCGTCGACGCCGTCCTCGGCGAGCAGCGCGTCGCGCCCGACGGTGTCGCCGCGGGCGGCGCGCACGCCGTCGGGGTCCTCGTCGGGCTCGGCGCGGTCGGCCACCGAGGCGAGGCTGCGCAGGCGGGCGCTCGCGGCCGGGCTGGTCAGGCCGCCCGGGCCGGTCGGGCCGGTCGGGCCGCCGGGCCCGCCCGGACCCCCGCTGCGGGGCTCGCCCCCGGGGGCGGGGGCGGTGAGCAGCGCCGTGTCACCGGCCGGGGTCTCGCCCGGCAGCGTCGGGCCGCCCTCGGTGGGCGCGCGGTCGAACTCGTCGAGACGCGCCCGGATGACCTTGAGCGGCAGGTAGTGGTCGCGCTGGGCGGACAGCACGAACCGCAGGCGCACGACGTCGGCGTGGGAGAACTGGCGGTAGCCCGCGGGCGTACGGGCCGGCCGGATCAGGCCCTCGGACTCGAGGAACCGGATCTTGGAGATCGTGATCTCCGGGAACTCGGCCCGCAGCGCGTCGAGCACCGAGCCGATCGACAGGGGCGACCCCCCTGGCTCGGGCAGCCCGGCGGCGGTCACTCCAGCCCCGCCCCCGCCCCGGCCGACCCGCCGTCGCGGGGGCCGGTGAGGAAGACGAGGCGGAACTTGCCGATCTGCACCTCGTCGCCGTTCGCGAGCACCGCGGTGTCCACCGGCTCACGGTTGACGTAGGTGCCGTTGAGGCTGCCGACGTCGACCACCACGAACTCGGCGCCGTCGCGGCGGAACTCCGCGTGCCGGCGGGAGACGGTGACGTCGTCGAGGAAGATGTCGCTGTCGGGGTGGCGCCCCGCGCTCGTGGTGTCCCGGTCGAGCAGGAACCGCGACCCCGCGTTGGGGCCGCGCTTGACCACCAGCAGCGCCGAGCCGGCGGGCAGCGCGTCGACCCCGGAGACCGGGGTGCCGCGCGACTCGCTCTCGGGCTCGGCCAGGAAGTCGGCCCGGAAGACCGACGTCGTCTCGCCCTGACGCTCGGGGGGGACCGGGGGACCGCCTGTGCTCACCGTGCTCCTCCGTCGTGTCGTGCTCGGTCTGGTCGTCCGGCCCGTCACACCGGGCAGGGCGCCCGGGGACGCGGTGCTCGGTGACGGATCGTCGCGAGGTGGCCGTCACGGTACCGGTCCCCGTCACGGGGTCGAGGCCCTCCCCACCCACCGTGAGCGACGGCCCGCGTGCCGTGGCGGAGCGTTGCCGGGACGGCCCGTGCGGGGCCGTCCGGACGAGTCCGCCGGCGGCGTCAGGACCCGTCGACGAGCGCCTGGTAGCCGGCCGCGTCGAGGAGCCCGGCCAGCGCGTCGGCGTCGGCGAGGCGCAGCTCGAACATCCAGCCGGAGCCGTACGGGTCCGAGTTGATCAGTTCCGGGGTGTCGCCCAGGGACTCGTTGACGGCGGTCACCTCGCCCGGCAGGGGCGCGTAGATCTCCGAGACCGACTTGGTCGACTCCACCTCGGCGATCGACTCCCCCGACGACGCGGACGCGCCGACGTCGGGCAGCTGGACGAAGACGACGTCGCCGAGCTGGTCCTGGGCGTAGTCGGTGATGCCGACCCGCACGACCGACGGGTCGCCCTCCGTCGCCGTGACCCACTCGTGCTCGGCGGTGTAGTGCAGGCCCTCCGGGACCACCGGCGGCTCCTCACGTCGTTGGTGACTGCTCGGTACAGGCGGCGCAGGTTAGCGGGCCGGCACGGAGGCGGGCGACCGTACGAGCTGGATCAGGTAGAGCGTTCCCGACCACAGGTGCAGGGCGATCCCCCACGCGGTGAAGGCGTAGGCGACGGGTCGCGCGAGGTCCGCGCCCGCCCAGTCCATCTGGGCGAGCAGCAGCAGCGGGAAGGCGTAGAGCAGGCACATCGTCGCCGCCTTGCCGACGTAGAGCACCGGGAACGCGAGGTAGCCCTTGCGGCGCAGCAGCGGCAGCGCCGCCGAGACGACGAGGTCGCGCCCGATGATCAGCGCGAGCACCCACCACGGGACGATGCCGCGGAGGAGGAACGCCACGAGCGTCGCGACGGTGTAGAGGCGGTCGGCGAGCGGGTCGAGCAGCTCGCCGAGGCGGCTGTACTGGTCGAGGGCGCGGGCGATCCGCCCGTCGAGCCAGTCGGTGATGCCGCTCGCGGCGAGCACGACCAGCGCCCAGCCGTCCGCTCGCGGGCCCAGGAGGAGCCACAGGAACAGCGGCACACCGGCCAGCCGGACCGCGCTCAGCGCGTTGGGGACGGTGAGCCAGCGTTCTCCGGCGAGCTCCCGCAACGTCACGGGCCGGAGTATCCCCGCCCGGGGGCTACCGGGCCGTCCAGCCCATGTCCATCGTGACCGGCGACCCACTGAAGGCCGACCCGGCCGGGGTCTGGAGGAACGCGACGACGTCCGCGACCTCGGACGGCTCGATGAGCCGCTTGACCGCGTGCGGGGTGAGGATGACCTCCTCGAGCACCCGGTCCTCGTCGATGCCGTGGGCCCGGGCCTGGTCGGCGATCTGCTTCTCCACCAGCGGGGTCCGCACGTAGCCCGGGCACACCGCGGTCGAGGTGATCCCGTCGGCGGCGCCCTCGAGCGCGAGGGTCTTCACCAGACCCAGCACGCCGTGCTTCGCCGAGACGTAGCCCGCCTTGAACGGCGAGGCCGCGAGGGCGTGGGCCGAGGCGATCGCCACGAACCGCCCGCCCCGCGGCGCCGCGCGCAGCGACTCCCACGCGTACTTCGCGAGCAGGAACGGGCTGGTCAGTAGGATGGCGAGCAGGGCGTCCCAGCGGTCCTCGTCGAAGTCGACGACCGGCGACACGTGCTGGAACCCGGCGTTGGCCACGACGAGGTCGAGGCGCCCGAAGTGCTCGAGCGCGGTGTCGACCGCCGCCTTGTTGCCCTCCCGCGTCGTGAGGTCGGCACCCAGCGACGGCCCCGGGAGGGTCTCAGCCAGATCTCCTTCGGGCGCCTTGAGGTCCACCCCGAGGACCTGCCATCCGTCGGCCGCCAGCCGGTCGACGATCGCCCGGCCGATCCCGCTGCCCGATCCGGTCACCACGGCTGCTCGCTGCTCGTCCGCCATGCCCCGACCGTAGGCTCTCGCGCCGTGATCGGCCCTGCCCCCGACCCCGCTCCGGCCCTCGGGCTCCCCGCCTCCCCCGCTCCCCTCGTCCCCGACGTCCGCCGCATCGCCGTGCTGCGCGCCAACGGGCTCGGCGACTACGTCGTCGCCGAGCCGGCGCTGGCCGCGCTGCACGCCGCCTACCCCAACGCCGAGGTGACGCTGCTCGGCGCCCGCCACCACGTGGCGCTGCTCGAGGGACGGCCGTCGCCGGTGGACCGGATCGTCCCGGTGCCGCTCGTGCCCGGCGTGCGGGTGGGGCCGGACCCGGACGCGAGTGAGGACGAGGTCGAGGCCTGGTGCGCGGAGCGGCGGGCGGAGGGCTACGACCTGGCCGTCCAGATGCACGGCGGCGGGCGGAACTCCAACAAGCTCCTGCTGCGCCTGGGCGCCCGCGTCACCGTCGGCGCCGGCACGCCCGACGCGCCCCGGCCCGACCGCTGGGTGCCGTACTGGCCCTACCAGCACGACACGATCCGCTGGCTGGAGGTCGCGGCCGCGGCCGGCGCCACGCCCACCCGCGTCGAGCCCCGCGTGGCGGTCACCGACGCCGATCTGGAGGCCTCCCACGCCGTCGTGCCGCCCGGCGACGCGCCGCTGCTCGTGGTGCACCCCGGGGCGACCGACGCCCGCCGCTGCTACCCCGAGGAGCGCCTCGGCGCCGTCGCGCAGGACCTCGCCGACCGCGGCGCCCGCGTCGTCGTCGCCGGTGGGCCGAGCGAGGCCGAGCGCGTCGAGCGGGTGGTGGCGGGCATGCGGACGCCGCCCGAGACCGCCGTCGGCACCCTCGACCTGCCGGCGCTGGTCGGGCTGCTCTCGCGGGCGACGGTGGTGCTGGGCAACGACTCCGGGCCGCGGCACCTGGCCGCGGCCGTCGGCACCCCGACCGTCGCCGTGTTCACCTACGCCAACCTCGCCGACGTCGCGCCGCTGACCCGCGTCTGGCACCGGGTGCTCGTCTCCTGGCACGGCGGCTGCCAGGTCTGCGGGCGGCGGGTGCTCGAGGGCTGGTGCGGCCACGGCGCCAGCGCCACCCACGACGTCGACGTCGCCGAGGTGCGCGAGGCGGCGGTCGACCTGTGGGAGCAGGCGATGATCACCTGACGCGCAGCGTCGTCCCATCCTCGGCGGCGACGACCTCGCCGATCACGGGGTGGCCGGGGATCTCGCCGGCCAGCAGCAGCCCACCCGAGGTCTGGGCGTCGGCGAGCAGCAGGGCGGTGACCTCGTCGACGCCGAGGTCGGCGTGCGGACGCACCCAGTCGAGGTTGCGCCGCGACCCGCCCGGCACGTAGCCCTGGTCGGCAGCCTCCCGCGCGCCGTCGAGGAACGGCACGGCGGAGCTGTCGATCACCGCGGTGACGCCGGAGGCGCGGGCGAGCTTGTGCGCGTGCCCGAGCAGGCCGAAGCCGGTGATGTCGGTGCCCGCGCGGACCCCCGCGGCGACGGCGGCCCGCGAGGCGTCGGCGTTGAGGGTGGTCATGACCTCGACGGCCTCCGCGAACGACTCGCCGGTGGCCTTGTGCCGGTTGTTCAGCACGCCGAGCCCGAGCGGCTTGGTCAGCGTCAGCGGGGTGCCGGGGCGGGCCGCGTCGTTGCGGATGAGGGCGTCGGGGTCGGCGGTGCCGGTGACGGCCATGCCGTACTTGGGCTCCGGGTCGTCCACCGAGTGGCCGCCGGCGACGTGGCAGCCGGCGAGGTCGGCGACGTCGAGGCCGCCGCGCAGCACCTCGGCGGCGAGGTCGTAGGGCAGCACGTCGCGCGGCCAGCACAGCAGGTTGAGCGCGATCACCGGCCGCCCGCCCATGGCGTAGACGTCGGAGAGCGCGTTGGCGGCGGCGATGCGGCCCCAGTCGTAGGGGTCGTCGACGACGGGGGTGAAGAAGTCGGTGGTGGCGATGAGCGCGAGCCCGTCGCGGATGCGGACGGCCGCGGCGTCGTCGCCGTCGTCGAGCCCGACGAGCAGGTCGCCCTCCCGCGGCGTCGACGGCGAGGGCACCAGCCCCCGGACGACGTCCTCGAGCTCACCGGGCGGGATCTTGCACGCGCAGCCGCCGCCATGGGCGTAGCCGGTGAGACGTGGGCTCGTGGTCGTCATGGCCCCGTTTCTACAGGCGCTGCAGGCCCTCGAGCACGCGCTGCATGACGTCCTGCGACGGGCGCCCGGTCGGCGCGACCGCGCGGGGGTGCACCAGCAGCAGGCCGGCGCCCGCCATGTCGTCGATGATCACGCGGGCGACGCCCAGCGGCACCGACAGCAGAGCGGCGACCTCCGCGACCGAGCGCGGGTCGGCCACGACGTCGCCCAGGGCCACGTGCTCCGGGTCCTCCAGCGGGGGACGCGGCGACGGGATCGACACCAGCGTCTCGACGGCCAGGTCCGGCCGGGCGCGGGTGCGCCCGCGGGTACGGACGTAGGGACGCACCCGGGTGCGCGTGCTCTCCGGCGGCGGGGCCGCGGTGATGAAGAGCGGCATCGTCGGCGCGTCGTCCGGCTCGTCGCCCGGCGGCGGGGCGTGACGCCGGGCCGGCGGCGGCGCCTGGGCCGGGACGGCGGCGTCCTCGGCCGCGGCGCGGGCGGCCTCCCGGCGCTGACGGCGGGTGTGGGAGCCGAACCGCGCACCGGTGCGCCCGACGTACTCGTCGGCGGGCGGGGCCTCCAGGACGACCTCGGGCTCGGCCTCGGGACGCTCGACGTCGTCCTCGGCGGGCCGGGGGAAGCGGGCGCCCGTGCGACCGACGCGGGGGCGTCGACGCCGCCGGTCGTCGCCGTCGCCCTCGGTCACCCTGCGCTCCCCCTCGCTCCCCGATCGGGGGATGTCGCCGGGCCGATGCTGCGCGATCGGCTCGCCGGACGGACGGTCCGTGCCCACGATAGAGCAGGTCTCGGTCAGATCACACGGTGCGATCAGTCCGGATCGAGGGGCGCCGGCGTCCGTGACGCGGGGTGATCGGGCGGTCACACGGTGACGATCCCGTCACGGCGTTGCTCCGAGGAGGTGTCGACCGGATCGGACGCCGTGTCCTGCGACGACGACCCCCGCGGCGACCGCTAAGCTCATGTCAGCCCCACCTTGACCTCTCTCCGTGGGGCTGTTCCTCACCGAGGCTCGGGGTCGTCGTCGTTCCACCCGGTCCGCCGGGGCGTCGACCCCGAGTCTCGTTGCGTGGGCTCATCAACTGCGTGCACGGTGCACGCGGATCCGCGCGTCGCCGAGGGCCACGACGTCGCCGGGCACCACCTGACGGCCGCGCCGCGTCTCGTCCCGGCCGTTGACCGTGACCTCCCCCGCCTCGAGCACCTCGCGCGCCCCTGCGCCGTCCTCGACGAGACCCGCGAGCTTGAGCAACTGGCCGAGCCGGATCGTCTCGTCGCGGATGTCGACGTCGCGGATGGGCGGGCGGTGGTCCACGGGACGAGTGTCCCCGGCGGACCGGGCCGCGCGGTGGTGGGATGGCGGGGATGGTCGCGCTGCTGGTGCTCGCCGGGATCGGGGCGGGACTGACGGGATCGATGGCGGGGCTGGCGTCCCTGTTCTCCTACCCGGCCCTGCTCGCCGCCGGGCTTCCCCCCGTCGTGGCCAACCAGACCAACACCATCGCGCTGGCCGTGAGCTCGGTCGGCTCGATGCTGGGCTCCCGCCCCGAGCTGCGCGGCCAGGCCCCCCGGGTGCTGCGCCTGCTGCCGCTGACGCTCCTCGGGGGCGGGATCGGTGCCGGGCTCGTCCTCGTGACCCCGTCCGACGCGTTCGCCCTCATCGTCCCGTTCCTCGTCGGCGGGGCCTCGCTGGTGCTCCTCTGGCGCCCGCGCGCCGACGCCGCGCCGGTGTCGTCGCGGGCGGGGCGCGCGGCGACGACCGTCGGCGTGGTCCTGGTCGGCGTCTACAGCGGCTACTTCGGCGCCGCCGCGGGTGTCGTGATGATGGCGCTGCTCGTGCGGGCGCTCGCCGACTCGCTCGTGCGCGTCAACGCCGTGAAGAACGTCCTGCTCGGGGCATCGAACGCGGTCGCGGCGGTCGGCTTCGCCGTGCTGGGCGACGTGTCGTGGTCCTCGGCGCTGCCCCTGACCCTCGGGCTGCTCGTCGGCAACTACACCGGCCCGGCCATCGCCCGCCGGCTCCCCCCGACCGTCCTGCGCATCGGGATCGCCGCGGCCGGCCTCGTTCTCGCCGGGGTCCTGCTGTTCCGGGCCCTGACGTCGCCCTGAACGCCCGCGCTACAGCGTCTGTCCCCCGTCGACGACGACCGTCTGGCCCGTGACCGCGGGGTTCTCGACGAGGCCGAGCACGGCCCGGGCGACGTCGTCGGGCGTGGTCTCGCGGTCGAGGAGCGCCGCCGACGACAGCTCCCGGCCACGGTCCTCCTGGCCCGCCCACCAGCGCGTCAGCACGAGGCCCGGCGCCACCTCGTTGACCCGCACCGGGGCGAGCGCGCGGGCCAGCGAGCGGGTCAGCCCGTGCAGGGCCGACTTGCTCACCGCGTACGGCAGCGACGACCCGGTGCCGGTGAGCCCGGCGATCGACCCGATGTTGACGACCGCGCCGTCGTCGGCGCCGCGCAGGTCGTCAGCGACCGCCCGCGTCACGTACCAGGGCGCCATGAGGTTGACCGCGAGCATCTGCCGCCAGACGTCGTCGGTCGCGCCGTCGAGGTCCTCGAGCGGCAGCGGGACGGTGGCGCCGGCGTTGTTGACCAGCACCTCGACCGGTCCGAGCTGCTCGCGCACCGACGCGGCCATCGCGCGCACCGACGCGTCGTCGGTGACGTCGGCGTGGACGGCGACGGCGCGCCCGCCGGCGGAGGCGATCTCGGCGACCGCGGACTGCGCGTCGTCGGACGAGCGCCGGTAGGAGATCGCGACCGGGCGCCCGGTGCGCGCCAGGGCGAGGCTGCAGGCGCGCCCGATGCCGGTGCCGCCGCCGGTGACGAGAGCGGTCACGACCCGCTCAGCTGGCGCTTGACCTCCGTCGACACCCGACGGCCGTCGGCGCGCCCGGCCACCTGCGGCTGCACGGCCTTCATCACCGCCCCCATCTGCTGGGGGCCCGCCGCACCGGTCTCGGAGATGACGGCCGAGACGATCGAGGTCAGCTCCTCGTCGGAGAGCTGGGTGGGCAGGTAGTCGGTGAGGACGGCCTGCTCGGCGCGCTCACGGTCGGCGAGCTCGGTGCGCCCGGCGCCGTCGAAGGCCTCCGCCGACTCGCGACGCTTCTTCGACTCGCGGCCGAGGACCTTGAGCACCTCGTCGTCGGAGAGCTCGCGGTGCGTCTCGCCGGCGACCTCCTCGGTGTTGATCGCCGACAGCGCCATGCGCAGCGTGGCCACGCGCACCTGGTCGCGGGCCTTCATGGCGGTGGTGAGGTCGCTGCGGAGTCGTTCCTTGAGGTCGGCCACGGCGACCACCGTAGTCACGTGACGCGACGGAGAACCGCCGTCGGCACGACCCGCAGGGCCCGCCCGAGGACTGCCCAGGGCCACGTCGGGACGTAGGCGAACGCCGGCGCCCTCTCGATCGCGTCGGCCATCGCCCGCGTGCCGGTCGCGGCGTCGACGGCGAACGGCATCGTCATGCCGGCGTTGAGGTCGGTGCGGATGTAGCCGGGGGCGAGGGTGGTGACGCGGATCGGGGTGTCGGCGACGTCCACCCGGATGCCGTCGGCGAGGTGCGCGAGGCCGGCCTTGGTCGCCGCGTAGGTGGTCTGCGCACCGCGCAGCCCGCGGTCGGCGGCGACGGAGGTGACGACCACCAGGTGCCCGGAGTCCTGCGCCCGGAAGATCTCCATGGCGGCCTCGCACTGGGCGAGCGCGGCGACGAAGTTGGTGCGCGCGGTGGCGAGGTTGGCGTCGAAGCGCCCGGTGCCGATCGGGGCGCCCCGGCCGAGGCCGGCGTTGACGACCACCCGGTCGAGCCCGCCGAGCTCGTCGCGCAGGGCCCGGAACGTCGTGAAGACGGCGTCGTGGTCGTCGACGTCGAGGTGCGCGACGGCGACGCGCACGCCGGTGGGGGCGAGCTCGTCGCGCAGCGCCTCGAGGCGGTCGAGGCGTCGGGCGGCGAGCGCCAGGTCGTGTCCCCGCGCGGCGAACTCGCGGGCCATGCCCGCGCCCAGCCCCGCGCTCGCACCGGTGATCAACGTCCGCACGGGGTGCGTGCCTACCAGCTCACGCGTGGGCCAGCACGTTCACCACGACGCCCTGCGGGGTGCGGACGAAGAACCGGCGCACGCCCCATTCCTCGGTGGTGAGCGGGTGCACGATCTCGTAGCCGTCCGCGACCGCCCGGGCGTACACCGCGTCGACGTCGTCCACCTCGACCGAGACGCGGCTGTCCTCCGGCGCCGTCGCGTCCCGCGAGATCAGCTGCACCTGGGCGGGCCCCTCGCGGTGGTTGACGACCCAGCCGAGGTCCATCGCGGTCTCGAGGCCGAGCAGGCCAGTCCAGAACGGGGCGTCGGCGCCCGGGTCGGCGACGGCGAGGTTGGCGACGATGCGGGTCACGGTCATGGCCGGTGAGCATGGCCCCCACCGCGTCCGGGGTCTTGGAGGAAACGGAGCCGCGCCACGGATCGCGGCGCTGTGGTGTTCTCCCCGACGTGGCCGACGACGAGCAGCTGCGGACCGCGCTGGTCGAGGACCTCGACGCGGGGTTCGAGGCGGTGGTGCGCGCGCACGGCGACGTCGTGCACGCCGTCGCGCGCCGCACGGCCGACCGGGCCGTGGACGCCGAGGACCTCGCCGCCGAGGCGTTCCTGCGTGCCTACCGCGCGCTGCGCGACTACCCGGCCACCCGGATCGAGGCCCTGGACCTGCGGCCCTGGCTGCTGACGATCCTCCTCAACACCGCCCGCAACGACCGCCGCACCGCCGCCCGCCGGCCCCGCACCGACGGGGTCGCCGAGCCGCCCGACCGCCCGAGCGCCACGGCCGGCCCCGCCGAGCGCGCCGAGACGGCCGAGCTGGGCGACCGCCTGGCCGCGCTGCTCGCCGACCTGCCGGTCGCCCAGCGCACGGCCGTGGTGCTGCGCCACGTCGTCGACCTCCCGGTCGCCGAGGTGGCCGCCGTCCTGCACTGCACCGAGGGCACCGCCCGCTCCTACGCCGCCCGCGGACTCGCGGCGCTGCGTGCCCGTCTCGAGGAGACACCGTGACCGACAGCCCGCCGCCCGACGCCGTGCTCACCGCGCTGCGCGACCTCGCCGGCCCCGCCCCCGTCACCCTCGCCGACCGTGTCCTCGACGGGTGGGTCCGCGCGCCCAGTGCCCTGGGCGAGGTGTACGCCGTCGTCGGCGACCGCGGGGTGCGCCTGCTGCGCCCGGCCGCCCACGCCGGCGACCTCGAGGCCTTCCTCGAGGACTACCGCACGCGGCACGGCCGCCCCGTCCGGCCCGCGGCCCGCCCGCCGCGCGGGCTGCTGCCGGCCCTGCGGGGGCGCGGTCCGGGCCCGGCGCTCGACCTCGCCGGGCTCACGCCGTTCGCCCGCGACGTCCTGGCCGCCACCGCCCGCATCCCGGCCGGGCAGACCCGTCCGTACGGCTGGGTCGCCCGCGAGATCGGGCACCCGAAGGCCGTGCGGGCGGTGGGCACGGTGCTCGCCCGCAACCCGGTGCCGCTGCTCGTGCCCTGCCACCGCGTCACCCGGGGCGACGGGCAGGTCGGGCAGTACCTGTCAGGCGTCGCGGACAAGGTGGCCCTGCTCGAGGGCGAGGGCGTCGACCTGGCCGGTCTGGCCGAGCTCGCCGACCGGGGCGTCCGGCTGCTCGGCAGCGACACCACCGGCGTCGTCTGCTTCCCGACGTGCCACCACGCGCGGCGGATCACCGCACCCCACCGCCACGGCTTCGCGAGCCTCGAGCGCGCCCGCGAGGCCGGCTACCGGCCCTGCCGCGACTGCCGCCCCCTGTGAGCAGTTGCGGCCCCTATAGGGGCCTGTCTGTTCTCAGGACATCGGAGACAGGTGATGTCTCAGCACATCGCG